>JAVVPW010000043.1:0-13343 GCA_036655575.1 Bilophila sp. | reverse complement strand
TGAGGGTGGTTTTTTCTGGCTTGCCGTTGGGGATAGAGACAGTGACGAGCACGGCGACTTGTCCGGCATTGGTGATGTTGAGCAGAAACTGTTCCGCATCGCTGATTTTGATTTTGTAATCAGTAACAAACCCATAGGGATCAGTGACGAGCAGGCCAAGCCCAGGGTCTTCAAGACTCTGGAGCAGGAGAAAAGGGGTGTTTTCGTTGATCTGCATCAGGGTAAATTCACGCAGATGCTCAAGTCCCTTGAGTCCATGCGGGAAATGGATCACCTTGCTGCGATCAATGCTCTGGTCGCCAAGGCGCGTCGTCACGTCTAGTTCTTTGCTTCTTGCCATAATTTTGCTGCCACCAGGAGGTCTTCGTTGTTGACGGTCATCGCCATGCGGTTCTCTTCCTTGACACGCTGATAGATTTCATCCCGGCAGATGACCATGTCCGGGGGAACATCAAGGCCAATCTTGATCTGCTTGCCCTGCACACTTAAAATAGTGATGCGTATGTTGTCGCCAAGGTACAACCCTTCTCCGGGGCGACGCGCCAGTATCAGCATGAAAGCCTCCGCAAGAGGGGTTACAGGTATTGCATCAAGTTCATCTGCATAATCATAGATGAAGACTTGAGCACAGTATTGTACGCCATCTGTTGTTGCGAGAGCTTTATCATCAGCTCAGAGATGTTGATGTCTTCAATGTTGCCCATGCGGGTCTGCTGATCGAGCTTGTCTGTGTCCAGATTGTCGATTGCAGACTGTACCCGATTGATCTTGCCACCAATCGTTGTTTCATGCGCAAGAAGATTCTTGTGTGAGAGATCGAGATCTTCTAGCGCCTGCCCAATGCCTTCGGTGTTGTTGGTTTCACACGCACCAATGAGCTTGCCGATGGTTTCAAACAGATTGCGTCCGTCATTCTCACCAAACTGCGGGGTCAGGTAGTTGCCGTTTTCATCCTTGTACAGTCCACCGAAAATGTCCTTGCCCACATTGTTGACGCTGATGTTTTGCCCCGGCATGATCTCATAGCTGAGATCTGAACGCTGGGGGCGCATGACAAGCTGGGTTGTCTTTGACAGCGTAGCAGCAGGAATACCGGGAGGGAGAGGCTGCCCGGTGGCGTCCTTTGGATAGCTGATCGCAAGATCCATATACCCGCCGGGCACAACCATCCGCGCCGTGTTCTGTTGCTTGGCAGGCACATCAGCCGGCGGCGAATAGGTGACCGCTGGCGTGTGGTTGGCGATCTTCGGTACCGGAGGGGTAACGCTTGTATCCATGACGGGCGTACCGTCTGGGTAGAGCACCGGATCGCCGTCCTTCAGATACACCGGGCTGCCGTCTGGTGTGAGTACGGGCGTTTCAACGCTGTACTGCGGCACAAAGGGACTGATCTCTTCAGAGGTGACCGTACCCTTGCCGCTCTGCCACGTCTTGCCGCCGTCTGTACTGTAGGTGTAGGTGAAATCGTTGGGAATCCGAGCTGGCGGCACGGTGGTGCTGTTGGGGTCTGGCTTGGTGGTGCTGGTCAGATCAATGTCATTGTCAAACTTGACCAGCGTGTCCTTGGTGAACACCCCAGAGGAAGAGGTGAAGGCCGATGGCGGGAGCGGGGTTGAGTTGTTGCCGTAGGTACCGATGGCGGGCTTGGCGTTGTTGTCGCTGGCCTCATAAATGGCGGTTGGACGCACAACAAGCGTGGTGCCGTTGGAACTGCTCCCCTGATAGTCCTTGTCATAGGGCTTGACTCTGAGCGCGTTTGGCGGGCCTTTCTTGTCGAGCTTTGCCGGGTCCCATTCTGTCCCATCGCTGTTGAGCTGGGGAATGGTGATGGTCGCGCCACCTACGGTCAGCTTGTTTGAGTTAACGGGCACAGTGCCCTTCTGCCACGTCTTGCCGCCGTCGTCCGACCATTCGTACACGGTGGGAACAGCGGGATCAAAGAGATCAGGCGCGGTGGGGTCAGGATCAGGGTCAGGCCGGCGGTAGTTGGTGTTGCTTGGCGGCACAGTGCCAGCTACGGGCGGTTCCGTGCCAGCTACGGGCGGAAAGCGTACCATCGCGGACTTCGTGATGTCGCCTGTCACCTGCATGGCAGGACTGAGCTTTGTGTTGTCGGGCAGGTTCTCGGAGGTGATGCCAAGCCCCAGATGGAACGGCGGCTTGGCGTAATCTTGTCCGGCAAAGAGGTGCTTGCCTTCACTGCTGGAGTTGGCAAGACTGATGAGATTTTGCATCGCTTCCCGGAGTTGTCCGGCGATGATGTCGCGTTGCGGCCCGTTGGTTTCGGTCTTGGCTTGCACTGCCAGTGCCTTGATCGAGGTGATGGCGTTGGAGGCGCCTTCACCAAGCACGGCGGCTGCCTGATCGAGCCAGCCCATGGCGGTGTCGGCGTTGGTTTCGTACTGCGTGGAGCGACCAATGGACGAGCGATAGGAGAGAATCCTCGCCATGCCTGCGGGGTCGTCGGACGGGCGGTTGATCTTCTTGAGGGTGCCGCCCTGCATGTTCGATTCCATATAGTCGGAGAGCAGAGAGTTCATCTGTCCCGACATGGAGCTGTACATGGTCTTTTGCGTAACGCGCATGGTATGGCCTCCCTTACTGCTTCAGAGACAGCAGGGTTTGCAGCATCTGGTCAGCGGTGGTGATGAGCTTGGCCGCTGCCGTGTAGGAGTGCTGGAACTTGATCAGGTTGGTCATTTCTTCATCCAGATTGACCCCGGAAATGGCGGAACACTGTTCGTCGAGATCTCTGGCAAGGGTCTTGTTGTAGCTCATGTTAAAATTGGCTGTCCGGCTTTCTGCACCCACCAGCGAGACAGTGCCCGCGTAGTAGGAGCCAAGGGTTTGCGTGCTGTGTTCCCATGTGGTGGAAACCTTGACTGTCTTGGTTGCCAGCGCCGCAATGGCCTTGGCGGTGGCGGCGTCGCCTTCCTTGATGGTGCCGTCGGCGTTGACGCTCCCGGTGTTGATGCAGGCAGAGTTCTGCATCACGTCGGACTTGATGGCGATGTCAGACGCGCCGGAACCAGAGAACATGGTGTTGAGGCCAAGCCCGGCGAGCAGACCAGAGCTGTCCTTTTGCACCGCAAAGCTGGTGCCTGACGCGGCGGTGAGCTGCAACTTGCCGTCAACGATGTTCGCGTTGAGCAGGCTTCCGCCCTTGCCATCGGGGTAACTGCGGTTGATGGCGTCGGTCACGTCTTGCAGGCTGTGCTTTGTGGGGTCAAAATTCTGAATGCCCGCGTTTTCGTTTTGCACCAGATCCATGATCGGCTTGCCGTCGGCATCCGTCATGGGCAAACCTGTGCCGGGGTCGATCCGTTGCGTGTAGTTGTCTTCGGCAAAGTCCAGGGGGCCGGAGGTGAGCGGCTTGCCGTCCTTGTCGTAAATCTGGAAGGACATGTTGCCTTCGGTGAGTCTGTCGGCGTAGTTCATGCCGGAGTCAGACAGACCGAGCGCCTGATTGAGCTTCGTGATGGTTTCACTGCCAAGGGTGTTGGTCATGGGCTTGCTGGCGCCTTGGCTGTGTACGGCGTTGACTTCCCAGATAAGGGACTTGGCAAAGGCATCGAGCTTGTCGATGTAGCGACCGGCGTTTTCGTCGCGCACGGTGAAGTAGGCGGCGAGCTTGCCACCTGTGACGCGCCCGGCGTTGTCCGTGCCGTCCTTCAGGGTTTGCGGGGTGATGTTCAGCGGATCGCGGGTCGGCTTGACCCAGTACAGCCCGGTCTTGGGGATGATTTCAAAGGTATCCCCGGCGGTCAGCTTGGTGGTGTCGGCGTTGAAGGAAACAGTGATGTCCTTGATCTTGACGCTTTCGCCGGGTTCTGAGGGCACACGGACTTCAAGGGGGGAGCCGTCGTCGTTCTTCAGCCACGTCTTGCCGCCGTCAAGCGATACCCGCATGGAGCCTGGCTGTGCCGGATTCAACGTGGGGTCAGCACCAGCAGGAGTCGGCGGGGTGGTGATTTCAAAGGTGTATTCCTGCGAATCCGTGCCTTCAAACTCCATGGTACCCGCGTACTTGGAGTTCTTCATGAGGCTGTTTTCCACCCGCTCCCCGCGCAGTTCGAGCGGGAAGGTGGTCTGACCGTCAACAAGGGTGTGCCCGGCCTTGGTGGCTACGCCAAAGTCGCCGCCGCCGCGATCTTCAACCTCAACGTCAATGTATTCACCGAGCTTGCGCACGAGTGCATCGCGCTGATCCAGAAGCTGGTTGGCGTTGCTCTGTCCCTTGACATGATTGGCGGCGATTTGCGCGTTGACGTTCTTGATGCTTTCGAGGGTTTCGTTGACTTCCCGCACGCCTTGCGCAATGTACAGATCCATCTCGTGTTGCACGTCTTCAAGCGTCTTCTTGGCGTTGGAAACGAGCTGCGCGAGCTTTTGCGCGTTGGAGAGCAGGGCTTCACGGTCGGGCTGATCGGATGGGCGCAGGGAAAGATCCTGCCAATCGTTGAAAAAATCACCGAGAGAGGAGCTGATGCCCGCTCTGTTGGCTTCGTTGAACAGACTTTCCACACTCTGAAGAACCGTGGCTTGCTCTGTCCAGCGGCTTTGTTGCGCCGAACGAGAGAGGTAGGCATCCTCTACAAATCTGTTGAAATTGCGGTATATTTCTGCTGCATTGACACCCTGCCCAAGCATTCCGGGCATACTGTTGAGCTGTCTCCGCTCCTCAAAGCGCACATTCTGACGCGAGTAGCCGTCGGTGTTCACATTGGCAAGGTTGTTGCCTGTGACACTGATGGCGGTCTGCGTGGCAGACAGGGCACTTGTGCCTATGTTGAGGAGGGAGTTGACGCCAGACATTACATTCTCCCGGAGATGAGCGCGGCTTCAGGGCGCTTGTTCAGGTAACCGCCTGCCCGGGTATAGGTGGAAGGTGTCTGCGGCTGAATGCGCTTGTGCAGATAGGTGAGCATGGACTTGCTCTGGTCGAGCAGGGCAAGGGAAAGTTCGGCGTTGAGAGAGGCCTGCCGGGAGCAGTGCTGTTCGCACTTGTCGATGGCGCTCCAGAGGGCGTGGAGTGTGGCGCGCTTGTCTTCTTCGAGCATGTCGGCGTAATCGCGTACCTTGCCGCCACCAAGCGCGGTCTGGACGCCGATCTTTTCGCCCGCAAGCTGACGGACAAGCTCGTGAATGGAAAATTCCAGAGACATGACTTCGGAGGTCTTGCGATCCATGAGCAGGGAAAATTCTTCATCCAGAAGCTGGCGCAAAAGTTCGATTCCCTTCGCTTGCCGGTCAAGATTGCCGCGTATGATGTCGTACATGAGAGTCTCCTGCGTTCAGCGTCTGTTCCCTGTCGTTGGTGCTACAGTCAAGAAATCCAGACTATTGCTTGCGTCCTGCTTGTGGTGCTGTGAACTGCAAGGCTCCGGGAAGCCCTGTGCCCTGCATCGCTACCTGTTGTGATGCAACATTCGATCCAGTTGTCATTTCACCCGGAAAACCCTCTGTCTGGGGCAAGAATCCGACCGAGTGGGGCGTTGTGGCTTGTGGGGGCTGATAGGTAAAGGTGAGGGCTTGCGACGTCTGTCCGCCTTGCTGTCCGCTGTTTTGTGCGGGCTGGCTGACCGGGACAGTCGGCTGTCCGGCGGGTGCTGGGCGCAGTCGGCTGGGCGCAAGTTGTGCGTTTTGAGCGGCTTGCGCGTTTTGCGCCGCTTGCGTGTCCTGGGTGGTGCGCATCATGGCGGTGGGCTGTCCGAGGGGTGCTGGACGCCCTGCCTGCAACGGCGCGGTCTGTCCGGTTTGCGTGGGTTGCGTCTGCTGTACGGGCGGCGTGCGCTTTGCCCGTCCGGTGATGGGACTCCCGCCAGAAACCCGTTGCGCGGCACGATTTTGACGGGTGATGCGCTGGGGGTCGTTTGTGATGTAGGTGGTACGGACAACGCCGGGGTGCTGCTGCGCGGTGCCCGTTGCGGTTGCGGACGGTTGCGCGGTGTGACCTGTTGCCCGGTTTCCTGCAACGGGTGCTGTTTGTGTCGCTGCCATGCGTCCCATCATGGTTTGGGGCTGACCGGGTTGCACCGCTTGCCCTGCCTGTACGGGGGCAGTCGGGTTTCCGACACCTTGCTGAGGAGCTTGCGTTGCGGCCTGTTGGGCGGCCTGTTGCAAGGCCTGAGCGACGAGGGGGTTCATGCCCGCTGGAATCTGTATCCCTGCCTGCGGGTTTGGCGTTCCCTGTGTCCCCGGCTGTGCGGGAACCGAACCGAGCTGCGTTGCAAATTCGTTCAGAGACGTCAGGATTTCCGGCGGGGTGGGGGTTGCGCCTGCCGTGCTGGTGCCTGCCGTGCTTGCACCTGTTGCACCTGTTGCACCGGTTGCACCTGCCAGCACTTGCGCGGCGGTCTGCGCTGTTGCAACCGGATCTGACACAGGGGCGTCAGGTGTTGCGGCACCGCTGTACATGTCGTTTGTGCCAGCCGCGCCAGCCGCACCGGTCGTACCGGTCTTTTGTGCGGCCTTGGTGGAGGCGGGCAGGAGCGGCACAGGGGCGATGGACATAGGGGTGCGACCGTTGGCGTTAGCGGCAACTTCGCTGGCGTTTTGCAGATTGCGCGAAAGCTGGGACAGCATCATGTCCGCAAGGCCGATGCCACCGGAAGAGGCAATGCTCTTGCCAAGCTCCTGATCGTACATGCCCTGCCAGAACTGTTCGTCACGGCTGTGCATGGGGCCTTCCTTGGGGAGACTCGCCCGCATTCCTTCCCACATTTTTTGCACAAAGACAGCTTCAAACCCTTCGCAGGCCTCACGAAGTTTCTTTTCCTTGGCTTTGGCAGCGGCGGGGTCAAGCGGGGTCTTGCCGGATTCGGCCATCCGTTGCATGGACTGGATCTGGTGTTCTTCCAGCGAAGCACGCGAGGAAGACGGATCGACGAGAGGAAGTGCCATGTCAGATAACCTCCAGTTCCGCATGAAGCGCACCCGACGCCCGCAGTGTCTTCAGAATCGAGATAAGATCTCGCGGGGTTGCGCCAATGGCGTTGAGTCCGTCCACAAGCTCTTGCAAGGTTGCGCCTTCCATCATGTGCAGACGGCGGTTTTCTTCGCGCACAGTGATGTCGGTCTGGGGTGTGACCACGGTTTGCCCCTGACTGAACGGCCCCGGCTGGGAAACCTGTGCTGATTCTTGCACCACAACTTGCAAACTGCCATGTGCGACAGCTACTTGCGACACCCGCACATCGCGCCCAAGCACAACGGTACCTGTACGTTCGTCCACCACCACTCTAGCGGCTGATTGCGGGTCAACTTCCAGATTTTCCACCGAGGCGATGAGCGGTACCAGATTGCCCTGATAGGCGGGTGGGACATTGATGCTCACGGTACCCGCATCAGCGGCAGTGGCGTATTTACCCCCCATGGTGGCGTTCAGGCGTTCTACAACCTGCATGGTTGTGGAGAAATCGCGGTGGCTCATGTTCAGGGTAAGGACGTTCTGGGTGTTGAAATCAAACGGCACACCCCGTTCAACAGTCGCTCCACCGGGGATTGTCGCCACGGTGGTGATGTTTTTTTGTGTCCGGGAGGCGTTGCCGTCGATACTGTAGCCGCCAAGCGCTACCGGGCCTTGCGAGAGGCCATACACCTTGCCATCCACGCCCTTGAGCGGAGTTTGCAAGAGCACGCCACCTTGAAGGCTGGTCGCGTCGCCAAGGCTTGAAACCACCACATCCAGCTTTGAACCGGGCTTGGACGATGCGGGCAGTTTTGCCGTCACCATGACTGCTGCCACGTTGCGCGGCTTGATCTGGGTGGCGTCCACGGCTACCCCCATGCGTTCGAGCATGTTTTTCATGGAATTGACGGTAAAGGGCGAGTTGCGCTTGTCTCCTGTTCCTCCCAGTCCAACCACAAGGCCGTAGCCAATGAGCTGGTTGTCGCGCATCCCTGAGAAGGTGGCTATATCCTTGATACGAACAGCTTCAGCCGGAATCGCCAGAACACCCAGCGCAACAACGGACAGCAGGCTGATACAAAACATTTTGAAGAAAGATCGACAGTACGGACGTGCCATAAACGGCTCCTTGCAGAAAAAAGACCAGAATCTTCCTCAAATAATGCAAAAAACGCACCAGTCGTTGAAAGGAGCGAGCGGGGGGGAAAAAAGGCCTCCGGCGGGCAGGGGCGTTGCCCCTGCACCCCAGCAAGGGCGCTGCCCTTGCATCCCGCAAGGGGCGAGCCGCCCCTTGACCCGGCATATTTAGGGATACGCAACGCCGAGTGCGCCACATTCTTGAAGATTTCTCTACAAAAAAAGATAAAAAGATAACAAACGCGATCTGCATACAAAGACAGCCCCAAGACACGCGGGTCAAGGGGGCGCTGCCCCCTTGTGGGGTGCAGGGGCAAAGCCCCTGCCCGCCGGAGGCAGCAGCAGCCGCAGCAGCAGCCGCCGCCTTACACGAGTTTGGTTATAGCGGTTTCCATTTCAGTGCGGATCGCGTCGAGAGCCTGCTGGGAGTCGGCTTCAAAACGGGTGACAAGGACAGGCTGGGTGTTGGAGGCGCGCACAAGTCCCCAGCCGTGCGGGAAGTTGACGCGGGCGCCATCCAGTTCGATGGTTTCATAGCGCGTGCGGAACTGCGCCTTGAGTTGCTCCACAATGTCGAATTTGCGATCATCAGGACAGGGGATGTTGATTTCGCGTGTGGCAAAGGACGCAGGCCACCCCGGAAGCTCGGTCATGGGCTTCTGCTGCTGTGAAAAGAGCGCCACAAAACGCGCTGTGCCGTAAATGGCGTCGTCAAACCCGTACCAGTTGTCCGCAAAGAACATATGCCCCGACATCTCACCCGCCAGCGGTGCGCCTATTTCGCGCATCTTGGCTTTGATGATCGAATGCCCGGTCGTCCACATCATGGGATTGCCACCGTGGGCTTTGATGTCGTCAAAAAGACGGCTTGAACACTTCACATCCGCAATGACCGTAGAGCCGGGTTTGCGCTCTAGCAGTTCGCGGGCGTAGAGCGAAAGCACTTCATCCCCAAACAGCAAGCGTCCTGCCGGATCAACGATACCAAGGCGGTCAGCGTCGCCATCAAGACCGATGCCCAGATCCGCACCTTCTGCCTTGACCCGCTCCATAAGCGCTTGCATGTTGCCTTCCACCACCGGATCAGGATGATGGTTGGGAAAATCGCCGTCAGGATCACAAAAAATCGGTACCACGGTCGCGCCCATCCGGGTCAGCACCTCAGTACAGATTTCTCCGCCCATGCCGTTGCCACCGTCGAGAACAATCTTGATCGGGCGCTCTAGTTTCACACGCTCAAGGATGTCGTCCTTGTACGTTGGCAAAATGTCGTGCCGCGAGGCCACACCCTGACCGATTGCAAAAGCGCCTTCTTCAAACAGCCGCCGGATTTTCTGGATTTCGGCACCGTGGATGGTGGAGTCGCCTGCCCAGACTTTGAAGCCGTTGTATTCCGGCGGGTTGTGACTGGCGGTAATCATGATGCCGCCCTGCCGATTCAGGTATTTGACGGCGTAGTAGAGCGCTGGCGTGGGCACCATGCCAACACTTACGACATCCACACCGGTCGAAAGAAGCCCTGTTGTCAGCGCGTCATGATACGCTGGCGACGAATGCCGACAGTCGTACCCTACGACAGCGCTGTGAATCCCGCGCCCGGCAAGATAGGTACCACAGGCTTTTCCCAGATGCGTCACCCACGCTTCATCAAAATCCTCATTCACTATGCCGCGAACATCGTATGCACGAAAGACAGTGCCTGCTTCCATTGGTTCTCCTTTTCGGGGATGAGCGTCATCCCGATCGTATCGTTTATCGCTATCGGTTTCCATTATAGCAGGTGCTTCGCCGCCTCGCAAATGAGAACTTGCACGCCACCTGCAACCGCTTTTAAAAAGTTCGTTTCCGAAAAAGACCCTTTTGGGTAAAAATACCAGTCTCAAACGCGGATCGCAACCGGATTTGAGACGATGCGGATCGCAACCGGATTTGCGACGATTCTGTACGCAGAAAAAAACGCCGCATCTTTTGCACAAACTGACCGTTTTTTGACAACCCCCAGCCTTTTCTTGTAAAATATCAATCTGACTCTTGACCATACAACACTCATGCCCTATATTTCAAGCACTATGAACTGGGACTGGGATAAACTGCAAGAAAAGCGGCAGAGGCCAAGCTGGAATCAGGGCAATAACAACCAGAACAATGACGGCGGAGAACCGCCAGCGTCTGGTGACAAAGACCCCGACTTCAGCAAACTTACAGGTGCGCTCAAGCGACTCCCCAGCCTGTCGTCCTCATCGGGCGGTAAGGCTAAATGGATCTTGTTACTTCTGGTCGTGCTATGGTTGCTTTCGGGCATCTATATTGTTGATCCAGACGAGCAAGGTGTCGTGTTGCGTTTCGGCAAGTTTGATCGGACGGTGGAAGCCGGGCCACACTATGCGTTGCCCTTTCCCATCGAAACTGTTTACACCCCAAAAGTGACACAAGTACAACGGGTTGAAGTAGGTTTTCGTTCCGCACAGGGCGGTAGAACTTTCCAGCAGGGCGCCAACCGCTCCCTCCCGGAAGAAGCTGCAACCCTCACAGGTGACGAGAATATCGTAAACGTTCAGTTTAGCGTGCAATACCAGATCAAAGATCCGGTAGAGTATCTGTTCAATGTGACCAATCAGGCGGCTGTGGTCAAAAATGCGGCGGAAGCTGCTATGCGAGAAGTCATCGGCAACAGCCAGATCGACTCCGCGCTGACCGATGGCAAACTCCAGATCCAAACCGAAGCAACACAGCTCCTTCAGGAGATCCTCAACCGCTACAAGGTTGGGGTGCGTGTCATCGCGGTACAGCTGCAGGATGTCCATCCGCCCAAGGAAGTCAGCGATGCCTTTAAAGACGTGGCCAGCGCCCGTGAGGACAAAAGCCGGATCGTCAACGAGGCTGAAGCGTACCGAAACGAACTGATACCCAAGGCCAGAGGTCTTGCCGCTGAAGTGGAAAACCAGGCTCAAGCCTATAAGGAAACAAGAATCCGTAACGCCGAAGGGGAAACTTCACGGTTCCTCGCGCTGTTTGAAGAATACAAGCAGGCCAAAGACGTTACTAAAAAGCGAATGTACCTTGAAACCATGGAAGAAATACTGAGTCGCCCCGGCATGGAAAAAATCATCCTGCCGAAGGATACCGCTGGACGGGCGTTGCCCCTCCTCCCTCTCCTGCAATCAACGCCGCAACAGCGCTCTGCTGCTGACACCTCGTCTGAAACGAGCAGCGCAGAGTCTGCCACCGGAAAAAGCGGGATCACAGGGAAAAACGGAACCAAGGGAATGACCGGAGGGACGCCAACGAGTACGGCTCTGACCAACGCAAGGGGGAACAACTGATGGGCAAACACATTCCCCTGCTGATAGGTCTGATTATCGCGGCAGGACTCTTGGCTACACAGTGCCTCTTTGTGGTGCATCAGACCGAAAAGGCGCTGGTCATTCAGCTAGGCGATCCGGTTGATCGGATTTACGGCCCCGGCTTGCACGCCAAATTGCCCTTCATTCAGAACGTGATCACCTTTGACGCTCGTGTGCTTGACTACGAAGCCCGCGCCGCCGAAGCGCTCACAAGTGACAAGAAAACCATCGTGCTTGACAATTATGCACGCTGGCGGATCGTTGACCCACTCCAGTTTTACAGGTCGGTACGCACCATTCCGGGTGCGCAAGCCAGACTGGACGACGTTGTGTACTCACAACTGCGCGCACAGGTGGGCAGACACACCCTGACTGAAGTTGTTTCAAGCAAGCGCAGTAGCATCATGGCAGACGTGACCCGCAGGACGTCTGAAATCATGAAAGAATACGGCATCGAAGTGGTGGATGTGCGCATCAAACGTACTGATCTTCCTGCCGAAAACCAGCGGGCCATCTTCGGAAGAATGCGGGCTGAACGCGAACGTCAGGCCAAGCAATACCGCTCCGAAGGGGTTGAAGAATCCACCAAGCTCCGCTCACTTGCGGATAGGGAACGAGCCGTGCTCATGGCAGAAGCCAACCGCCGCGCCTCAGTGATCCGAGGCGAAGGCGATGCCACCGCCGCACGGGTCTTTGCAGAGGCCTTTTCCCGTGCTCCCGATTTCTATGAGTTTCAGCGCGGTCTGGAAGCCCTTAAAAAGGGATTGCAAAACGATACCCGCGTTGTTATTACTAACGACGACCCCTTTCTACGCCCCCTCCATTAGCGACGGGGGATTTGGAGATATACATGAGTTTCTTTCAGGAAGTATACAATCGCATTCGCTGTGCGACCAACGCCAGAACCCAAACCGAACTGGCGGCAGTGCTCGAAATCCGACAGTCCAGCATCTCGGACGCCAAACGGCGTGACTCCGTGCCTGCGGACTGGTACATGAAGCTTTTTGAGAAATTCGGACTGAACCCCGACTGGCTCAAGAACGGCACAGGCCCGATGTTTCTACGCATTGATCAGGTGTACACGCCGGTAGAAGCGCCTCCAGGAGGCCTCAAGGAAGATCCGGCACATTATGCAGACCCCACAGCCATCAGTGTGCTGTCTACGGTCTACGCAACGCAGTGCCCCTATGAAGAAGGGAACCCCGCGCCTGATCTCCAGCCGCTGGGGAAGATTGCCTTGCCACAATCCTATGTAACCCCACAGACACTGGTGTTCCATATCGAATCCGACGCCCTTGCGCCGCTGGTACACCGTGGGGCACATGTTGGTGTGGACAGTTCCTGCACACATCCCATTTCCGGCGAAGTGTACGCAGTGCTCATGCCTCATGAAGGGGTCGCCCTGAAGCGTCTGTTCCTTGACAACGACACAAAGTGCTTCCAGTTGCGCACCGAACAGCCCGGTCACCCTGCCGCGTTTCTTCCGGCTCAGGACTGCCCGCAACGCCTGCTTGGGCGCGTTTCTTGGGTTTTGCAACAGATCTAGAGCCTTTTCAGAATGAAAAAGCTCTAAACCTTGCTCACCTTCCGGGGCAAGACTCCTTGCCCTGATGTGTTCCTTCTGTATTCTGTCCAGTGCACATGAAGTGTCTCATTTCATGTGCACTTCTTTTCAGGAGTCTCGCCGTGTTCGTATTTTTTCCGTACCGCGCCGCCCTGCTCGTTCTACGCCAGAATTGTCTGTGCATCCTCTTGATGTTCTTCGCTTTAGGCACCGGGTGTGCCGCAAACACGCCCCCACCGCAGCCACAGGTGCTGACGGCTCTCCCCACCGTTGGATCTCTGCCCCAAACCTCTGGTGCCTACACGCCACAACCCATTGATCCCGCATGGATGCCGCTCTATCAACGTTTGCGGCGCGACGGGCTTGATGGGCCAGATCTCTCTGCGCT
>JAVVPW010000042.1:0-13460 GCA_036655575.1 Bilophila sp. | reverse complement strand
TAGCCACGCTCTGCCAGTCTCCGCTGGCGATGCTCACCGCAAAATCGCCACTGAACGCCATAGGCACGGGTTCGTTTTCGTTCTCGGTGCGAATCCCTGCCCCGCCGTGATCCACATCCACAGGAAACCACGTCAGCCGGACACTCGAACCTGTCCGCTCGGCGCGCAAGCCCGTGACAGCCCACGGCTGGCGCGCTCTGCCCTCAACCCGCACCTGAAGACCGTTGACCGCATCCGCACCCAGAACCGTGTCGCCAGACACCGGACGCAACTTCAGAAAATGCGTCCCCACATTGCCCCCCGGAATGAGATTGCACCCCGCACGCGGCGCCTGAAACAGCCAGATCCGCGCACCAATGGCGTGATCCGCAACCGTGGTGTTCATGTAGCCGCGCACCAGACCACTCAGGCGGATGTTCGCTGTACCCACCAGCGTGACAGTCTGAAACAGCATGATCTCGTCATCCACCAGCGCCATCCGCCGGGCTTCAACCACCCCCACGCGACTCACCGGCCCAAAGATGGGATCTTCTCGGTACGGCTGAAACGTCAGCCCCTCGGCCTCGTCAAGCAACGCTGTGTCTGCAAAACACCCTTCTGTCAGCGTACCGCACTGCGCCCACGGTGCGCTCAAAAGGCGCTCTGTCACATAATCCGCACCCGCAGCCGTGGCGCGCTCCACCAGCAAGCCTTCCTCTGTCAGGTTTTCTCGCGCCGCCAGCACCAGCAAGGCCGGCTCCTTGCCTGTGAGCGGATTGCGCGGAAGCTCCAGAATGCGCGTCCGCGTGAGCGGTACCGGCGTCAGGTCTGGCGCTGCCCAGCGCGGTACCCCTGCAACAGCCGCAAAAAAACCACCCTGATGCTCCACAACCTGCCGCGCCTGTACTGAAATGCGGTTCTCGCCAAGGCCACCTCGCGTCACTTCCAGCACCCGCACCCGCACCCCGGAAAGACCAAAGCGCGTGTGCGAAAGGGAGAGCGTCTGTCCTTGCTCAAGCCCCGCGTATTCTCTCGGCAGATCAAACGAAAAGGACGCCGCCGGGTAGGACTCGACATCGCGGATTTCCTCAAGACGCCGTTGCGCTGCTGTGCGATCGGTAAACGCTGAAAGATCCACACTCTTTTTGCGTCGCATTCCCAAAAGCTGAATAGACGCGGCGTTGTTGGTCGCAACCGCCCGCTCGGTGTAGTCTTGTTCCGCATCCGTAAACTTGCCGGAAAAATCATTCCACGTCGTGTCCCATGAGGCTCGGCGGAACGTAAAACTCCCTTCCAGAAAATCGCTTTCATGCAGCGTGTACGCTGGCGCGGTTTCAGGGTCAGGCGCACGCAAGGACATGGTGCCGTCCGCACGTTCGATGAACCAGCCATCCACATACCGCAGCACTTGTGCGATGTGTTCGCGTACCGGGAGCTGCTTGCTGAACACCATGTTCAATCCATACCCTCGACCTGCCCAGAACGTTGCGGCACTCTGGAAGGACGCTGTATCAATGTTTGTTTCCTTTGCACCCGCATCTAGGAGCAATTGCCAGATGATCGCCGCAGGATTCATGCCGTTTGGCAAAAAAGCCTGCACTACGGGACTGCTTCCCGTATACTTCACGACAAAATGCAGTGTTGGCAACGCAATGGCATTCATTCCAAGGTAAAATTGCCGTAACCACACATGCGCTACACCCGGTAGACGGCTTGCGTACTGCCCGGCTTGGGTGGGGTAGAACATTGCTTTGCCGTTATTCCACTGTTGTTCTGCACACGAGAGAGCGGCTGTCTGTCTGTCTTCACGGTAGACGCGCACAAGCTCTAGTGGCCCCATACCGATGCCCTGCCACACATCGAGATAATAATGGTAGCCCTGAAGCGTGCTCTGCGTCTTTGAGCCGCCACCTTTGCCGCCGGTACTGGTTTCTTCGTACTCCGGTACGGTCGTGAGGCCGCCGTAGTACAACAGATTTCCCGTAAGCCGCGCTGTACCAAAGACGCGGGGGATGACTGTCCCTTCCTCCGCCGTGGTCAGTCGAAACGCATCCAGATTCGCTGGTGCCATGTCCGAACCCGCAGACGACTTCGGCCCCTTTGCAAACAACACCGTAGCCGCCGAAGCCGCCACCACCACCGCCGTCAAAAGAAAACTCGCACCCATTGGAATCTCCTGAAAAAGAAGGCAACTACAGGGATACAATCCTGAAGTGGCGCGTCATGCGGCGAAGCCACCAGTTCCCCAGAGGCGTGAACGACACCCCGCGCTCGTTGATGGCGTGCAACAGGCGCGAGAGCGTGCCGCTTGCGTCAGGCCAGACAAGACCACAGTGATTGCTCACCTTGCGGTCTGTTGTAGAGAACGCCAGCCAGTCGCCGCGTTGCAACGGCGTAGCAGGAGGCATGATTTCAACCGTCACACCGGGTCGCATGTATGTCTGGATATGATGGTACGCTCCCTCAAGCACATATTCATCCTGCGTGTGCTGATGCCAGTCTCTGGGATAATAGCCGTATTCCAGTTTTGTAAGCAATCCTGTCTGCAACAAAACTTCTCCGACAAACAAGGTACAGTCAGCACCGCGCCCTTTACAGCGTTGCAGATGCCGATACGGTGTCCCAAGCCATGACTCTGCCTCTTCCCTAAACCGCTCCCAGAGCTGCGTGTCTTGTTCAAACAACGATTGCATGTCCCACTCCCCACTTTTCAGCATCACTTGAACCCCCACACCGCAGGATTGCGGCTGGGGATAGAGGCACAGCCGCCGAAATGGGCGCTGTTGTTGAACCGCGCTTGACAGGTAGCCGGTGACCCGTCGCACCCCGGAAAGGCGGTCACACGGCTTTCGTTGCGGATTCTGCCGTCAAAAGGCAGTTGCAGGGTGAGGGTTGTGCCGACATGGCTCGTGATGAACCGGAAATCGCTTGCCGCCGAGACGTACCCACGGGTGAAAAAACCGTCGGGATGCACGGCAAAATCTGGGGACGAAAGCGTTGCACCACTGACCGTGACAGACGTTGTACAACCCCACTTCGCCGCTTGTAGCCCACAAGAAGCGTCGAACAACACAAACTGACACTGTCCCGAATAGATCATGCGCGGCACACCTGTATCGAGAATGGGACTGGCAGAGCTGCACCGCGCTGTAACCTGCGTGGCATCGGCACTCGGCACCACTTCCATGACCACACCACCGTAGATCTGTACGGTCACGCCAGATGCAGGCTCGTGTTCATAGATGGAAATCCGCGTCGGCAAGACAGGCAGAGCGGCAAGGTAGCGCGTGAGCAACACATCCATGCACGCTGTCAACGTCACGGTAGAGGGCTTGCCGTCCACACTGCCCCGAATCTCACTCCGCTCAAGCGCTGCTGGCGTCCATGTACTGCCCCGCCACGAAACAGCCTGCCGCGCCGTGGTCAGGGTGTGCGTCACATCCGCTATGATTTCATAGAGTTCCACAATTTGTGGCAATTGATCTTGCATGAGTCACTCCTTTTCAGCGTGCGGCAGGCTCTGCGTCAACAAGTTCATAGAACTCCAGTGCGCATCTGGCTACTGTTGCGGTGCTGTACTGGACGCGCACAGCGTCTGTATCAAGCCGTGCAACATACGCTCGACCGATGCGTGAAGCGCGTGGAATCGTCACACCATGCGGCTGGTCAAGGTGTAACACAAGCGTGCCAGACACACCCGGTTCAGCGTGCAGGATACTCCGTTGCAAGAGAACTTCTGTTGCACCTTGATTGCGTGTATCAGGTGGTACGCGAATCCATATCCGCACGGCTGGCGCGTTTGAAGCGTTCGCTTGCAAAAAGCCGTTGTCTTGCACCTGTAATTCAGACTTGTTTGGCAAGGCTTCTGCGGTCAATGTGAAGGCAAGACGCGGTTCGTGTACAAGAAAACGCCCCCAGCGTCCGCGCAACGCTGTCACGCTGTCCAGAAACGCCGCCAGTTCGGCGCGTTGCAACAAGTACCCCTGCGTGAGCGAGGCCGGAGCCGTGCCTTGCCGGGTGCCCAGTTCCATGATCCCGCCGCGCACCGTGCGCACCGTGCGCACCAAAGCGGTCTTTGCCGAAGGCGCACCACTCCCGGACGCACTCCAGTCCGGCTGATACGGCCACAATGAAAGGCTGGCTGATGCTGAAGGCGCTTTGCCAGACCAGAGCGGCTGGGAGCCTGCGACTTCCTGAAACGCCACCGCCCATGTCTCCAGATCGTCTGTCACTGACGTGGGTTCTGCGCTCACGAGCATTCCCAGAAACAGCGGCACCAGTCGGATCGGACGGGTTCCTAGCGCAAGCCCAGAGAGCGCCGCCGTCAGCGTCAGCACCCGACTATCGACATCCACCGCCTTGACACTGACCGCGTAAAAGACATTGTGTTCGGTATCATGCAACATGATGAGTTCACAAAGGCGCGTCAGATTCCAGTGCGTGGCGATGTCTTCAGCAACGCTCACGCGGGTTCCGGTTGGGTCAATGGCGGACACCGTGACCGCTTCTGACCAGATCGGGGCGCCAAACACCCGATCCTTGCCCTGCTGTATGAGATTGCGCATCCGCTGCCCCGCAAGCCCATTGCCCCACACCGTGGCCTGCAAACGCCGCAACGGACGGGTGGCAAGCGGTCGGCGCTGTTCTTTGCCGTCGTCACTCCGAGCAACAACGGTATCAAACACATAATCTATGCTGATTCCAGCACCCCAGTCAGGCCAGAACGGAAACAGCAAGACACGAGACGCTGTGATCGTCAGCGCCGGACTCCCTGCAGACGTTGTGAAGGTGTAGACCGTGTGTTGTTGCGCTGGGCCTGCTGTGGTGACAGACAAAACGCCACGCACTTCACCCGTTGGGAGGATTGTTTGCGGTGTAAATCCTGTCAACTGCGATCCAGCAGGCTGACTTTCGCCCAGATGTTGCAATTCAATGGTCTTGAAAGTCGCGTTCCAGAGTACCACTGTCCGCGTTTCAGACGAAATCAAGAGTCCTGTTTCTACCAGACGCGGGAACAAATGCACCTGTCCATAGATGGTGTCCGCAATGGAAGAGGCCATCATATTGCCCGAAGGTCGGGGCAAGGGCGTACTGTCTGTAGAAGTACTTGCCCCGCTCGTCGTCAGTGTGGTTATCCAGACGCTTTTCCCGGCGGTCTTGCTACAAGGAGTAGCGGCGATGTCCGCACGTCGAGGCCACAACAAGGGAGTGAGGGTCATCCTTTTGTCCCTCCTGCCGCCTCCGCAACCACTTCTACGGCGATGCCGATGGTGTCACTGTCATGCACATTGGGCAGAACCATAAAGAATCTATTGCCAATGCTGATGACATCCTTGGGTTTCAAGGCGCTCATGTTCACCGCGTAATACGGCAGTTCACCCACAACGCGCATGTTTTTATTTGCCTGACAGACGTACAGCAGGGGCTTGACCAGCATCTGGCGCAACGTACCCGGATTTTGGACTACAGCCGCGTCGTAGACAGGGACACCCGAACTGAAAAGTCCCTTATAGCTGTTCATAAAGCTCTCGCCACACCGAGTAACCGGATCCCCCGTACACCCTGTGACACTGAGGGGGGTTCGCGGTGTTGCAAAAACACTTGTACGCACCATGCTTGCAGGCATCACTTTTTCATAGCACATGTCGTACATTGCCGGGAGTTTTTCTACATTGACTCCCTTATAGAGCAATCCAACCGTGGCGCATGTAGACCGTTGTTCAAGATAATTATAGACATTCCCCGGAATAGTGTAGTGCCATGACAGCATGTAGCCAATGCTCTGACACATGCCCCATGCAGAAGAGACAACCATATTCAGTTCTGTTTCAGAAGCCTCAAGCCCGTCAGCAGCTCCAAACAACAGGGGAACCCAGCCTGTAAACAGCGATTGATCGTTGCGCACATGTGCCACGCGCAAGGCTACCAGAATAAACGTAGGACAGACCAACACAATCTGTTCTGCAACAGGTGGCACAATCCACCATGCTGTTGTGCCACCATCGCGGAAATTCCCGGTATCATTCCTATCATAATCATAGAACCAATAGGCTTTGTTGCTCGAATAACTTGCGGCAACACTGATGCGTTCCGTAAAACGTCCGGGCTGGGCATTCCATGCCGCCTGTGGAGAAAAGCCTGTATTGCCGTGCACGGTGAGGTGCGTCTTTGTTGCTACATCATAGGCGTTTTCAAGCTTCATGGAAAAGAACAGCTTCTGTGTACCGTTCCCAGCACTGTGCAGGTACAGCTCTCCTGCATCGGCGATAGCGTCTTTATCTACTGTCCAGCCTCCGGCTACGGCGGCGGCCTTGAGATTGGCAAGGACGTTTTTTTCTGTGCTGACGTTGGTGTAGGTGTATACTGTACAAGGACGCGCCATCATTCACCTCCTAGAGCCATGAAACTGTGCCATTCCACGCGGTTTACATCTGGAAAGACGGTGTATGAGCCGACAAGGCTTTCTGCTGAGGCCAGTGTGTCCGGGCACCAGCGCACGCCCTCCATTTCGCCAATCACCTGCCCGTCGAGCGTTGCCACATACACCGGGAGCAACACCCGCGCTGTCCCCGGCGGGACGCTGAAGATCCCGCTCCCTGAATTGTCGAGTAAGGAATCAACGTGCGTCTGTTCAGAAATCTGGGTAAAGGCTGTGGTGGGAACAAGGACAAACTGCTGTGTCCATACGCCGTCCGAACGGCAGATCTGGTGGCAACTCTGATACCCGGTGTAGGCGGCGGATGCGGGAAAGCAACCGCGCCGAACAAACAGGATGCTGCGCCTGTCTGCATCCGCATTGCCGTAGGTGACGGCAACCGTGGGGGTGTCGTGCCAGCTTCCGTATTTCCAGCTTGGCGTACCGCCGCCACCACCAAGACAGACAAAGCCATCCGTCAGACAGGCCAGCGGCCACGGGTTTTCGCTGGGCAGCGAGAAACGGATCAATTGCCCCAGATACGCGCTTGCGTACAGGCCGTTGCAATCGACAACCAGCATAACCCGACCCTTGCTGCTCCAGATCCACACCTTGACAGCCGCGTTCCAGCAGGGAACAAAGGACACCGTGCGGGCGGGCCTGCTTTCGCCTGACGTGCCGTCATCGTTGCCAAGGTGGGTGTCAAAAAAGCTCGTCCCGCCTGTGGCTACGGGGGAACCATCAAACTGCTTATAGACTTTGCAGACCAGCCCACCCCTGACGCCATCGGTGTGCGTGGCAGCGTACAGGCCTATGTAAACCTGCTCTGTACCCGAAAGCCCGGTGTTTTTCAGCACCACTGACGTGCCAAAGTCCTGCGCATCCTGCCGCACAACCGTCCAGTCTCGCCCTGCTGTGGCTGGCGTATCCGTCAACCAGCTCCGTAGCTTATTGAACAAATCCACATGCCCATTCGCGGTAATCTTCCCACTAAACGCCATGATGACCTCCTTGAGCCTTTTGCTTTTGAAACGCGCTGTGTCCCTCCCGAAGTTCTCCAATCACCTGATGCCCTCCTCACCAAGGACGTTGACAAGGACACGGCGACCACGGCTGGAGGCGAGAGCGCGATCAAATTCGCGTTGAAAATCCATGACATTGATGATGGTCAGGGCGTCTTCGCTGGGCGTTGTGGACGCGGGGGAGAGGGAGGCTGTGCCCACTTCGCCCCCCAGCGCATAGGCGGTGCGGGTGCGAGAAGCAGGAAGAGCTGGTTCGCCAAAGGACGCAAGCACGTTGCGGGGAATCTTGCGTTGCCGTAGCGCTTCTAGAACCGGCACCCCGTAATGCCGCACCGCAGGCCGATCGAGCATGTATTCGCCCGGCGTCGCCCGGATGGTCACGTTGTCCGCCCTCTCGCCCCGGTCTGCCCCCAACACAAGCCCGCCGCCGATCACACCACCAAAGGCGTACCCTTTGGGTTGCGTGGTTTTGATCATCGCCACCCGCGCCATGCCAGCCGCAACCGCAGCCGCCGCCATGACAGCTCCCAGAACCGTTCCTCCCGCGCCGCCAAAAGCAACACCCTGCGCGTACGCGGCCTGCGCGGACTTGTAGGTGCTGATCGTTGTTTCTGCTATCGCAAGTGCCTGATACATCTTGAAGACACTTTCACTCTGCGCCAGACCGCTCTTGTAGAGCAACGCCATGACGCCGGACATGTTGCCCACAAAATCTTGCGTGAACGCAAGCCGCTCTTCGGCAAGCTCTTTCTCCTGCTTGTCCTGTGCCTCGCGGATGCCAACTTCCTTGTCCGCCTGCGCCTGCTTAAGATCCGCCCGCAAAATGCCGTGCGCTGCCAGCTCCTCCAGCTCCGCCCGGTTTTTGGTGCGAAGAGCCTCCATATCCTGCTCAAGGCGGGTAGCGGCGGGTGACGCGCTTTCCCCGGCTTGTCCTGTCGTCTCTTTGCCCGCAAACGCCTGATCGAGATTGGTGCGTGCCGTCTTTGCCAGCGCGTCCAGATCGTTCCGCGCTTTTCCTGTCCACGGCGCAACGCCCGCCCCAGAGTCGAGCTTTTTCCCCAGCCCGGACAAACCCCCGTCAAGCGCGGCGACAGACTCCTGTACCCCTTTGAACGTGCTCTGAAGTGCCTTCAATCCGCCAGAAACGTCGTCCTTCAGGCGAATGGCTATCTCAACACTGTTCTTGCTCATGACCAATCTCCTTCAGGTCTCTCTTCCCCCAACATTCCCCACACACCTGCCCTGCATTCCCTCTCCACACACCAAAACACAAAAGTCTTGGGAAGGGGTGAAGCGGGGGCGGGTAGAAAGAAAGCCGCAAGGGTTTCTGTCTACCCGCCTCACCCCAAAACCTTTCTTCAGAAAGGTTCCCCTTCCCCCAGCCGCCGGAGGCATTCCGCCGGAGGCATTTCCTATCCCGTAACAAAACGAGTGAAGGCCTGCTTGTCGGCACCGAGGGCTACGCGACACGCCACAGCCATGTCCTTGATGCTCTGGGAGCGCTCGGCTTCCAGTTCTTCGAGCGCCAGCACAAAGAACGACCAGCCGTAGTTGCAGGCGTCCGGGTGCCCGGCGGTGATGAGGCGGGCTAGTGCGCGGTGGAGCTGTCTTCCAGCAGGGATCTGATGAGCGTGGCCTGCATCTGTGCCCGGATCGCTTCGAGCGCTTCGCCGAAGCCGAACGCTTCGGCTATCCTGAAAAAAGCCGCGTTGACCTCCTTAAACTTCTCCCAGATGCCTTCCAGTTCGCCGGGTGTCATGTCCATGCACTCGTCCAGCTTCAGATTGGAAAGACGCGGCAGGAGGCGTTCCAGATCCCCCAGCACCGGGCTTGATTCCCATGCTGTCCCCATGTCCGTGATTTCGCGCACCGTCAGCTCCCGCAGGTGTACCGTGCGTGAGCCAGCCTCGCTTTCCAGTTCAAAATCAAGCGTCTTTCGCACAGGCTACTCCTGATAGTTGAGGGTGAAGAAAGGGGATTCCGGGTGGTTTTCGTCGTCTGCAAGCAGTTCCCCGCTCATGGGAAGGGTGGCGAGTTCTTCACCGATCAGCCCCACTTCACCGCTGATCGAGAGCGCCACCTTCCAGCAATTGACCAGCAACGTCGGCCCCTGATCCGGCTGCCCCACAAACAGCAGTTCCCCCACCACTTCTGAAGCCGTCAGCCCCTGCACCACCTGCACATCAGAAAGCCCATAGGCCGCACTGACAAAGGCCGTGGTGGTGATGGTGCCTTTTTCAGCCGCAGGACGTGCCCGGAGAAGCCCAGCCGTGGTGTTGAGATCGTAATCCACACCTTGCTTGTAACGAACCGTCGGCGTTGCGGCGTCAACCACAAGCACATCCTTGCGCACCACGGCTGCAACGAGCTTTGCTACGTCCACAGAACCGACCTTCAGAGCTTCCCCAGCCTTGAAGGTGCCTGTTGCCTCCACGCATTCCACAAGCCCTTCGCCGACCCAACCCACCACAGCGGTCGCGCTTGAGGTCACACCCGTGAGCGTTGCCCCTACAGTCAGCGTTGTGCTCCCGGTATTCTTGACAAAGCGCAGTTCCAGCAGCGACAGATTGCGCTTGCCAAGCGGCACATACAGACCGGGTTGCACCGTGATTGCCTGACCTGCAATGTGCCCTGCACTCTGAAGAGACGCCCCCTGTGCAGCGCTCTTGAAAGCGCGTGCGATGTTGCCCACGGAAAACTCTTCCAGCGAAAACGTGACACTCGCGCCTTTTTGCGTGACGAGTTGCAGATCCTTCTTTTTGGTACCGCTCATCGAGCTGAAATGTTCCAGCTTTTCTTCGTTCAGACTGAGCGAGAAGGCCGGAGCGTTGCCCAGATGTTCGTACCCCCCACTCCCTGTTGCCTTGAACAGGAGTTCGCCCTTGCCGTAAAGGTAATTGTGCGTATGCGGACTTGTTGCCATGGTGTTTCCTTACAGTATGATGTGTTGGGTGGTGGACAGGCGCAGGCGGTAGACGCTGGCGTTGTCTTGCGTGAAGCCGTTCACCGAGAGCGGCAGACACGGCCCCATCTGCGCAAGCGGCGCCACGCCAAGCAAGCGCGCACGCACAGCAGACAGCAAGGCGTATGTTCCGGGGTGCCCACCTTCAGCTTCCGGGCGTCCGAACTGTTGCCCGGTGCCTTTGGCGCGGTAGCTCTTGTCCATGACATACACCTCAAATTCCATGCGCTCTTCAAGACGTTTCCCTGAGGTGACAAACGCTGGAGAACCAGCATAAACAACCAGAATCGCAGGAAAGCCTCTGCGGAGTCTGTCCCAGCCTTCAGCATCAAGCGCACCTTGAAAGGCGGTGACGGTCTTGACGCCAAGGCACTGCTGAAGCGGTCGCAAGCGCTCAAGGATCGCGTCTTCAACCTGCCCCGGTGAACAGCCGGAGGTGGTACAATCCTGCGGCACCGCGCACCCATCCGCGAGAAGCCGGCAGTCCACGCCACACGGTGAGAGCAGAACCGCTGCCGTACTCATGGCGTCACCCCATCCCACGGGCGCGCCCCTGCCTGCATGAACACGCCGTTGCTCATGGCCTCGCTCCCCGGCGTCAGCACGGGAAGACCGGGAAGGCTGATGGTGCCGTCACAAACACCTCTGAGCCAGTTCAGCGCATCGACATAGCGCGTGCGCACAGGGTCACTGTCGCGGATGTCACCGCCGGTGAGTCGATAGCGGGCGATGTCGCCAGTGATTGAGGTTACGACTTGAGGCACGGGTTTTTCCGCCGTATGCACGAGCGGCACGCTGTAGCGATCCGCAAGGTAGCTGTCCACTTCAGACTCTGCCCGCCGGATGGCGTCGAGCAACACGGTTTCGTCGAGAACGCCTGTACCCTGCCTGTCCGAAAGCAGCGTCATTTCTTCGCTTCCAAACTGACGTATCAATTGTTCACTTGTCGCGTAAGCCATAGCTGTTCTTCCTGCGTAAAAGCATCCTGTGGCTGGGGGGAAGGCACCCCCCTACAAAAAGTCCCTTCCCCCAATTGTGGCTTAAATCAACCAGTGACTCACAAGCAAGGTAGCGGATTTGTACCAGATATTGCTGCTCCCGTCGGCGGCAAGCTCGGCAAGCAGGATCTTGCGGGCAGCGGCTTGCAGGGACGGGGGAACCACAAGGAGGGTTCCGGTTTCGCCACCAAAGCCGAGTCCGAGAGGCCGCCCACCGTCAGCGGTGAAGTTCTGCATGGTGGTGAGGGCGCTTTCAAAGTTGGCAACAGTGAGATCATTGGTGCTCTTCACCGCCTGTTGCCAAAAACCGTACCCCCCATTGCAGCGGTAGCGGATGCCGTAGGGGATCTTGTCCTTCATGAACACATAGTCGTTTTCAGGATTGGTAATCACCTGCAATTCCGGCGCGGTACGTTCCTGAAAGATGAAGGGACGGAGCGGGCGCGACACATCGAGCAGATACCACGCGGTCTTGTCCGTCACGGTGCCACTGACAGCCGCAGGCCGCAGCCAGTTTGCAACCGACACCCCTGTGGTCGCACCAGAAGCGTCGGTACCATCGACATTGGCGTACACCGGGTGATCCACGGCAAAGAAGCCCTTGCCGTCGTAACAGGTGCCGGTACTGCCGTTTTTGAGCAATCCGAAAATGATTTCATCAGGATGTGTGCCTGCGGCATAGCCCATTTCACGAAACAGGGGCGCGTACACACCGATGTCGTCGTCTTCTACAGCCGTGCGGGGAATGTCCACGGTGGCTTCATAGAGCTTGTTGACGACAGAATAGCCGTGCTCCTTGATGTTCTTGAACGAACGATCTCCCGACCATTCCTGAAGTTTGGGAAACTGCCCGATCCAGCCGTAGGTGTTGCTGGCGGAACTGCTCGGCACACGGGTAGACAAGCTGTCCCAGTGTGACGGTGCGGACGACAACGCTTCCTGAAACTCACGCTGAAACCCCACCCGCAGAGCAGAAACGAGCGAATTGGTGACAAGAGCCATAGGGAACCTCACTTGGTTGGTGGTTTAACCTTCTGAAAAAACGTGCGTTACGACCGATGGCGTTGCGCTTGCCGTTGCGAAAGGTACGCTTCTTCCTTCATGCCCAGTTGTTCGCACACAAACCGTTCTTCATCATTCAAGGCAGACACCTGCGGCGTCCCGAACAGTTCCTTGCGTCCTGCGCTTTGCGAAGACGTCAACGCTACCAGCGGCACGCTTGCGTCCAGATAGTCCATGAGTGCAGCAGGGTTGTTCTTTTTGAGATCGTGTGCCCAGCCAAGCAAGCCTCGCGTCAGGCGACCGTCTGCCAGCGCGTCTTCAATCTTGCGCGACAGCGAACAGGGCGCTGGTTCGGTCTTGTCTTTGGCCTTTGGATCAGGGGAAAGCAGGGCTTCAAGTCTGGTCACTTCTGCCAGCACGTCTTCTTCCGTAGCGGTTTCCGGCAGACCGAGCAGAGTCTTGAGACGTTTGAACATATCCATGTGTGTCTCCGTATTGGGGTGTTGCCCTTCTTGTGAGGGGGTGGTGTCTTTTGCATCAAGAGGGGTGTCATGGCTTCCGAGGACAGCTCCAATATCCTCGGAGGTTGCCACGACATCGAGTCCATCCAGCGCCGGGGTGTTGGTGAGCGCCGCTCCTTTCAGCTCCAGCACCGCCCCGGTCTTTGGGTTGAAGGAGAATACCGGGGAAATGTAGCGGTAT
Source organism: Bilophila sp. (assembly GCA_036655575.1). GTDB lineage: Bacteria > Desulfobacterota > Desulfovibrionia > Desulfovibrionales > Desulfovibrionaceae > Bilophila. Next base: position 380 of record JAVVPW010000042.1, on the reverse strand, counting down.
TCGTCCCGTTCGATGAACGCCACCGCGTTGTCCGTCCACCGGACGCGGGCGAACAGTCCCTGACCGGCTGTGTAGCCAAGGCTTTCGATCCAGCCAGCGGCTGGCGCGGGCTGACCGTTTTGCCTTGTGTTGAGGCTCTGGTGTTCGTAATCAATCACCAGAGGTGTGACACGCCTGTGCCAGCGTTCAAGCAGCACAGAAGCCACAGCTGGGGACAGCGTCCATGCGCTGAGGGAGCCACCTGTAAGAGAGCCGGGTCTGCCGTCACGAGCGGCAAACGAGCCGTCAGGCAGAAGCTGAATCACAGGAAGCGGGTGGTGGGGTGACGTGAGCGCGGCCAGAGGAACAGTGAGTGTGACGAGGTGCGTTTTCATGAAGCC
>JAVVPW010000041.1:0-13477 GCA_036655575.1 Bilophila sp. | reverse complement strand
GTTTCCGCTCAGAAGCTGGCGCTGCGGGCAAAGACACCCGTGGGCTGATCCGTCAGCACCAGTTCACCAAGGTTGAGATGGTCTATCTGGCGCACCCTGACAGCTCGTTTGAAAAGCTGGAAGAAATGCGGCGCAGTGCAGAAACCTTGCTCGAACGCCTTGAGTTGCCGTACCGTACCATCACGCTGTGCGCTGGGGATATGGGCTTTTCGGCGTGCAAGACATATGATCTGGAAGTCTGGTTGCCCGGTCAGAACACCTATCGTGAAATTTCCTCGTGCTCCAACTGCGGCGATTTTCAGGCTCGGCGCGCCAACATCCGCTTCCGTCCCACAGGCGGCGGCAAGCCGGAATTTGTACACACGCTCAACGGTTCAGGCCTGCCAACCGGACGCTCCCTTGTCGCTGTGCTTGAAAACGGACAGCAGAAAGACGGCTCTATCGTCCTCCCCAAAGTCCTTGTCCCGTACATGGGCGGCCTTGAAGTCATTGAGCCGGGGAAATAGCGCAAGGCAACGCGGGGGAAGGGCGTCTTACAGAAAATCGCACTGGTCTGGCGACTGATGTTTCCTGCGTTCTGCGGAAATCAGTACTTTTTCAAACCTGAAATGGTTCTTTTTACACAGTTCTTTTACAAGGATGATTCATGTTACCCAAGATAGCCCTTCTGGGCCGCCCGAACGTGGGCAAGTCCACGTTGTTCAACCGCCTTATTCGCAGCAACCGGGCCATCACCCATGACCGTCCGGGCGTGACCAGAGATCGCATGGAAGGCGTGGTGCGATCCCGAGGCGGGCGCACCTTTACGCTCATCGACACGGGCGGCGTGACCCTTGACCAGCACTATACCGTAGCGCAAGGGCCGGACGAATTGCGTGGATTCGAGGCGGAAATCCTCAGTCAGACAGAAGCTGCCATGCAGGAAGCGGCCGTGTTTTGTCTGGTGGTGGACGCCCGCGACGGGCTGATGCCGTTTGACGAGCATCTGGCGGCGTATATCCGACGCTCTGGAAAGCCGACCCTGCTGGTGGTCAACAAGGTTGACGGACTGGAACGAGAAGACGAGCTGACCGCAGAATTTCATGTGCTCGGCTTTCCCATGCTGGCACTTTCCGCCGAACACGGGCACAATATCCGTGCGCTGGAAGAAGAACTCGCTGACCTGTTGCCTGACGAAGATCCAGAAGGCGAAGAGCAGCAAGTGACGGCGCTCAAACTCGCCTTGCTAGGACGCCCCAACGCGGGCAAGTCTTCGCTTGTCAACGCCATGATAGGTGAAGAACGCATGATTGTCAGCGATGTCGCCGGAACAACGCGGGACAGCGTGGACATTCCCTTTCTGGCTGACGGGCGGGTGTGCGTGTTTGTGGACACCGCCGGGGTGCGGCGGCGTACCCGGATCACAGACACCGTAGAGCTGTATTCTGTAAACTCTTCCCTCAAGAGCACCACCAAGGCGGATGTGACCCTCTTTATTATAGACGCGCTGGAAGGGGTCACCGCGCAGGACAAGCGTCTCATTGATCTGCTGGACGAACGCAAGACGCCGTTTATGATTCTGGTCAACAAGATTGACCTTGTGACCAAGAAAGAACGGGCTGAACTTGAAAAAGATTTCAAGGAAGTGCTGCAATTCTGCCAGCATGTGCCGGTGATTACGGTTTCGGCCTTGCGCGGGCTAGGGCTTGGGCAGATCATCCCCAAAGCCGAGCAGATCCGCACGGAGTGCAATACCCGCATCGGTACAGGTGCGCTCAATCGTGCGATGGAAGAAGTCTTGACCAAGCACCAGCCGCCCATTGTCAAGCGCTCACGCCCCAAGTTCTTTTATCTCACGCAGGCTGAAATCGCGCCGCCGACCTTTGTCTTTTTCGTCAGCGACGCAGACCGGGTGGCAGACACCTACGCCCGCTACCTCGAACGCTCCCTCCGCAGGATCTTCCGCATAGAACACGCCCCCATGCGCATCCGCCTCCGCTCCTCACACAAAAAGAAGTCGGAACGGTAAAAACATACAGGAGAAGGGAAAACCCTGCTCCAAAAAGTGAGGCGGGGAGAAAGGAAACAACCTTTCTCCCCGCCTTCATTTTTCTCCGCCTCATTTTTTCAGGCACAGTTTTTTACAGTTCGCTTAGGCGCAATTCAATGGTTTCCCAGCGTTGCAGGGCGAGGGTTTGTTCGGCGTCTAGTTGGGTGATGCGGTTGGCGGCGGCGTTGAAGGCCTTGGGATCGCGGGCAAAAAAATCTGGTTCGGCAAGGTCGGCTTCGAGCTTGTGTTGCTCGGCTTCGAGCGCAGCCAGGGTGTCTGGCAAGGCTGCGAGTTCTTTTTGCAACAGATCACGTTCGCGTTGTTCCTTGAACGTCAGCTTGCGTTGTGTCAGCTTTCCCTCTGTCCGCAGTTCTTTTCCCGTGGTACTGCCAGCGTCGATAGTTGCGGCTTTTGTTGCTGTTGACGGGCCGGATGTTGTCGCGGGGCAAGCCCCGGTGGGGCGTTGCCGAATCCAGTCGGTATAGCCGCCGACATATTCATGCACCAAGCCGTCACCTTCAAGCGCAAGCGTGGTCGTGACCAGATTGTCCAGAAAGGCGCGGTCGTGACTCACGAGAAGGACGGTTCCGGTGTACGCATCAAGCAGTTCTTCAAGCAGTTCGAGTGTTTCAACGTCAAGATCGTTGGTCGGTTCGTCAAGCACCAGCACATTGGAAGGCTTGGTGAAGAGCTTGGCAAGCAGCAGACGGTTGCGCTCACCCCCAGAAAGAGCGCGTACCGGAATGCGCAATCTGTCGGATTCAAACAGAAAATCGAGAAGATAGCCCGCCACATGGCGCTGTTGTCCGTTGATGATGACAACGTCGTTCCCTTCAGCAACGCTGTCCATGACCGAGGCGTCAGGGTCAAGGGTCGAACGGAGCTGGTCAAAATAGCTGATCTCAAGGCGTGTCCCGTGCCGCACGGTGCCGGAGGTGGGTTCGAGTTCGCCAAGCAGCAGACGGAGCAGGGTGGTCTTGCCTGTGCCGTTGTTGCCCACAAGTCCTACTCGGTCGCCACGCTGAATGATGGTCGAACAGTCCCGAAACACCGCGTACCCGTCGGGATAGGTGAAACTTGCCGCACGGGTTTCAATCACGAGCTTGCCGGAGCGTTCGGCCTCTTGCGCCCGCATGGACACGGTGCCGAGGCGCTCGTTGCGCCCCATGCGTTCCTTCCTCATGGACTGAAGCGCCCGCACCCGCCCCATGTTCCGGGTGCGGCGGGCTTTGACACCTTGCCGTATCCAGGCTTCTTCTTGAGCCAGCTTCTTGTCAAAAGACGCGGCCTGTTTTTCTTCGGCATCCAGACGAGCTTCACGGCGTTCGAGGAACTGATCGTAGGTACAGGCGTAGCTGAAGAGCTGTTCCCGATCCACTTCCACAATGCGGGTAGCAAGACGGCGTACAAACGCCCGGTCGTGACTGATAAACACAAGGGTGCGTCCGCGCCGAGCCAAAAAATCTTCGAGCCACGCAATGGTCTTGATGTCCAGATGGTTGGTGGGTTCGTCAAGCAGCAGATTTTCAGCCGCGACAAGCGCACGGGCAAGCGCCACCCGTCGCCTGTTGCCGCCGGACAGGGTGACAAAATCCGTTTCAGGATCAAGTCCAAGCTGATTGATGACGCCAAGCACGTCCCCGTGTCGCTCCCAGCCATCGCCCGTTTCGAGCAAGATGCGCGCCTGTTCGTGGCGCTCAGGAGAGAGGAGTTCCTCGCGTCCGGTGGCGATGAGGTGTGCGGCGCCAAGCGCTTCACCGACAACCCCCATGCCCGCCGCAACCACGCCAAAGACCGGGCCGCTCCAGTGTTCTGGTACAGCCTGCGGCATGTGCCCAAACGCGATGCCGGGGGTGCGGACAATGGAACCGCCGTCGGGGGTGAGTTCGCCGGAAAGCAACGCCATGAGCGAAGACTTCCCCGCGCCGTTGCGTCCTATCAGACAGACTCGTTCGCCGGGTTCGATTTGTAGATCCGCTTCCCGGAGCAACGTTTTTCCGCCAAGATTGAGAGAAACGCCCTGTAAACTCAAAAGTGCCATGACTACCTCGGATAGACCAATTATCAATAGATCAGAATACGGATCTTTCTCAAAAGAAGCAAGCAGTGGACACGTTTCTCACGGCCGACCAGCGCATCTTGAGAGAAGAGGCGTTGCCTCGCCCTTCGTTTTATACTAGGCTCACCCCAATCTACAACGTGCGGCTCTGTATCTCAACGAGGGGAGGCTTCGTGGGGGATACCGCGTAACTTTCAAGACTGCGGGACGAGGTTATCATGAAACGACACAATCCCTTTTCTGGATTTTTCATTCTTTTGCTGACCCTGAGCTGGTCACTCGGTGGTGCGCTTGCCTTTGCGCAGCCTGTGCCCATGCGCACGGCATGGCTTGGCGAGCACGAAACCTTCATTGTCTGGTACGCCAAGGAAAAAGGCTGGGACAAGGAAGCAGGACTGGATCTCATGCTGATGCCGTTTGCGTCCGGGAAAGCCGTCATCGACGAGATGCGGACATCGGACTGGGCCGTTGCTGGCGTTGGTGCTATGCCCGCGCTGACAGCTTCACTCAGCAACAAGCTCTACATCATCGGCATCGGGAACGATGAGTCCGCGTCCAACATGCTGTTTGCGCGCAAAGACAGCCCCATCTTGGCTGTAGCCGGGTACAACGCCGAATACCCGGCTGTTCTCGGAAGCCCCGACACCGTGCGTGGCAAGACCATCCTGTGCCCTAAGGGAACGTCAGCACACTATGTGCTTTCGCGCTGGTTGCACATTCTGGGGCTGACCGAGAAAGACGTGGTCATCCGGGACATGAAGCCTGACGACGCGCTGAAGGCCTTTGCCGCTGGCGGCGGTGATGTTCTTGCGTTGTGGGCACCGCAGACCTATGAGGCGGAGCAACAGGGACTGAAGGCCGTTGCGCACTCGACGGACTGCAAGGCTCGTCAGCCGATACTCATTGTTGCCAACATGGATTACGCCAACAAGCACATGGATCAAATCGTTGCCTTCCTCTCTGTCTATATGCGCGGCATTGAGATGATGAAGACAGCGCCCCACGAGCAGTTGGTGGCGGACTACATGCGTTTTTACAACGCCTGGACAGGCAAACACCTTACGCCAGAAGCCGCGTCACGAGACATCGCCGATCACCCGGTCTACCCCTTGAAGCAGCAGCTTGCCATGTTCAAGATGCACAAGAAGACCAGCGAGTTGCGCGAATGGTTGAACGGCATTGTTTCGTTTCACATCGAAAACGGTGAAGTCGCCCGGCGTGACATTTCCCGTCTGGAACGTCTTGACTATGTGACGGATGTCTATCTCAAGAAAGTCAACAAGTAAGCTCTTATACCTACCGTCTGGTTTCTGACCGGACACCCCGCAATCGCCTCTTTTCGTCAGGAAAGGGGCGATTGTTGTATGGGGCAGACGTCTTTTATCCCCAACTTTTGAAGGGGTTTGATCCTTGTTTTTCCCCAAAAAAGGGCGTTGCACAGAAGCGTTCAAAAAGAATCTGCTCTCAAAAAACGAGTGAAAAACACCAAGATCCTCTACAACATTGGCTTTCGATATGTAAAGGAAAAATGCGGTTTTAGATGATAGCGAGAAACGCACATGTGGAAAAGTTTTGCAATAGCATGTTGAAAAAGGTGTGTGTATGTGTTGAAATCCTTGTTCTCCAAGGAACGACAAAAGGTACAACAACTGGGTGTTATTCGGAAAAAACCTGTAAATTCAGTGTAAAGGCAGCATAGCCCCTTGGGGGAACAGGGTTTGCCCTCGTCCGGTAGAAGCGTCACCAATCTGCTTTGGCACAAACGCAAGCACAGGCTAGAACCTCCCTGTATGAAAAGTCAGTGGCGAAAAATCTGCGATAACCTGCAAAACAGGCTCAATCCCGGTACCTTTAAGGTCTGGGTGTCGCCTCTTGTCGCGTCTATGGACGGCGAACGGCTTTGCCTGACAGCCCCCAACGAATTTGTGGCAAACTGGGTTCGGGAGCGACTTCTACCGGAGATCACAGCGGCAGCGGCGGAGAGTTTTGAACACCCTGTGCAGATCGTTGTCTGTGCGGCGGCTCCGTCCTCAGCAGCCCCACACCCTGTGCGTGAGAGTGAGCTTTTGACGCTCAGTGGTACCCCAAGCGCGTCTTCACGCGCCACCTCCCGCAAGATGCCTGTTCCTGCGACAGCGCCGGTTTCGGCACCTGTAGCCACGCCCGCACCCCAATCTTCAGGACACAGCCCTTCTTTTTTTCGCAGCACTGAGCAACTTTCTCTGCCCATCAACATTCCTTTGCGGCAGTCTGTACCGCAGTCATGGCGCTACGCCTTTGACGGTTTTGTGGTTGGCCCGACCAATGACATGGCGTATGCCGCAGCCCGCAACATGACGCGCTCTGGTGCTGGCGCGGACACGCTCTTCCTCAGTTCTGGGCCGGGACTTGGCAAGACCCACCTCACGCAAGCTGTTGGGCAGGCGCTGTGCAACGTCAGCAACCGCGCCAATCCCAAGGTAGAATACCTGACCGCAGAAGAATTTTCGACGTGTTTTGTGCAGGCGCTTCGGGCGCGTGACATCGACCGCTTCAAGGGGCGTTTTCGGGATATTGACCTGCTGTTGCTTGAAGATGTCCATTTTCTTCAGGGCAAGGAAAAGATGCAGGAAGAGGTGCTTTCCACCATCAAGACCTTGCAGGGGCGCGGCAGTCGGGTGGTGCTGACAAGTTCGTTTGCGCCGTGTGAACTGCGTGATGTGGACAACAGTCTGGTCTCGCGTTTTTGTTCCGGCTTTTTGGCGGGCATCGAAAAGCCCGACGCGGCAACACGGCGGCGCATCCTTCAGGAAAAGGCCAAGGGGCACGAGACGCAACTTTCCGATTCGGTGGTTGATCTGCTCTCAAACCGACTTTCTGGCGACATCCGCCAGCTTGAGAGTTGTGTCCACAACCTTGTGCTCAAGGCGCGCCTGCTTGGCTGCAACATCTCTGTAGAGATGGCACAAGAAATCTTGTCGCAGTACACGCAAGACAACCCCTTTCTCGACGTGGACGCCATCATCCGCAAGGTGTGTGAAGGCTTCAACCTTTCGGCGGAACAGCTCACCTCGCGCAGTCGCAAGCAGACCTATGTCCTCGCTCGGAACACCATTTTTTACCTTGCCAGACGCCACACCGAGCTTTCCCTTCAGGACATTGGCGACAAGTTCAGCCGCCGCCATTCCACGGTTCTCAAGGGCATCGCCTCTGTAGAACGTGAACTGCGCCGCGAATCCCCCTTGGGGCGTCAGATCGCCGGCACGTTGGCTCTGATTGAACGGGGATAGAGTCTTTTCAGGAAAAATGCTCTAGAAGAGAGCAGGAAAAAAAGGAATCACTTGTAAAGGTGATTCCTTTTTTTGTAGGCACGGCCTTGAGAAAAGGCTTTAAGGGCGGGGTACGAGGGAAGGGAACCCTTTCTTCAGAAAGAAGTTCCCTTCCCTCACAGGTCGTTATTTCTTCATGTCTTCGATCAGGCGGCTTAAGTTCTGGGCTTGATTGGCGAGGTCGGAGACAGCTCTGGCGGCTTCGCCCATCGCTTGCGAGGTTTCCCCGGCAATGGTGTTGACTTCGTTGATAGACTGGTTGATTTCTTCTGATGATGATGACTGCTGTTCGGAGGCGGTAGCGATAGCGCGCACCTGATCGGCGGTGTCATCCACCATGGTCACGATTTCTGTCAGCGCCGTACCGGAAAGGTTGGCGTATTCGGTTGCTTCTTCAATGGATTTTACCGCACGATCCACTTGCGCCATGCTCTGTGAAGCGCTGTCTTGAATGGCCTTGATAGCGCGGCTCACGTCGATGGTGGAGGTCATGGTTTTTTCAGCAAGTTTCCGTACTTCATCGGCAACCACGGCGAACCCGCGTCCGGCGTCTCCAGCTCGTGCGGCTTCGATGGCAGCGTTTAGCGCCAGCAAGTTGGTCTGGTCTGCGATGTCAGAAATGACACCCATGATCTGACTGATCGACTGGGCGTGTCCGTCAAGCGTCACCATGTCGTTTTTGAGTGCTAGCGAGTCTTGTTGCACCTGCCGGATACTGCTCACGGACTTGGAGACAACTTGCGCGCCGTCTTCAGCCTTTTTGCGGGTGGCGGCGGAAACTTCGGACGCCATGCCAGCGTTCTTTGCTACCGCAAGGACGGTGGAGTTCATTTCTTCCATCGCGGTTGCGGTTTCACTCACACGAGCGGCCTGTGTGGCAGCGCCCCGTTCGGATTGTTCGATCTGTGAGGACAGTTCGTCGGAAGCAGAAGACACGATGTTGGCGACTTCTTCCAGACGGTCGGCGGCGCGCAGGAGATTGGCGCTTTTGGTTTCTGCTTCGTCACTGGCCTTTTTGGCGGCTTGCGTGGCTTCTTCGGCCTTGGCAGATTGTTCTTGGGCGTGTTTCGATTCTTGTTCGGCGTTCTCTATGCTGACCTTGAGGTTGGCGACCATGGTGCGCAAGGCCTCGGCAAGCGTCCCTAGTTCGTCAGTGCGTTGCACATCAAAGGGTCGATCCAGATCGCCCTTGGACACAGCTTGTGCAAAATCAACCCCAATCAGCAAGGTCTTGACGATGGGTCGCACAATGAGGAAGACCACAAGGCACACCAGCAAAATACCAATCACGGTGACGAGCAGGCTGATGTTTCGCAACATGCCGGTCACGTTGCTGATCTCGGATTCGTCTATGACAGCAAAGACACTCCACCCAGAAGCGTCGTCTGTGCGATAGGACAGGATGCGCGCAATGCCTTCAGGCGAGGTGTAGTGCAACAGGCCGTCTTTGTTCCGAAGAACTTCTTTGCCCCATTCGGTGGTCTTGACGTCAAATTCCTGCACCAGCTTGTAGTCGGGGTGTGCTACCATAAGGCCGGTCTTGTCGATGATGGAGGCGTAGCCGCTGTCACCGATCTTGATACCCTCAACGGTCTGATCTATAATGTTCTTGCAGGGAATGATGGCGTAGAGTACCGCCAGAACATTGCCGTTTTCATCCTTGATGGGGGTAGCCCCGACAAGTGCCTTGTCCTTGATGTCCATACTCATGAGGGGCGCGGAAATGGTGGTCTCATTCTTCATCGCGGCCTGAAAATAGGCTCGATGCCCCACGTTGATCTTGTCGATGGCGTCCTTGTTGGTGCCTGCCCGGACAAGGCCATCCGGCATGGCGATATTGAGGATGGGGAAGAGAGCATAGAGATTGTTAAACATGTCAAGGGTGGCGTTGATGGCTTTGACGTTTCTAACGCGGTCGGTATCGTCTGGAGAAAAATTTCGTGCAAATGAAATCAGTCTGCTGTCTTTTGCGATGGCAACGAGGTTTGCCTTGGTGTTTGCGGAGGTGCCGGTTTTCAGGAGCACATTGGAGGTCACGCCGAGGGCGTTGTTATACGTCGCATTGAGCTGTTGCTCAACTTTGTATGAGGAATACAGGCCGCTGCATACCATGACCAACGCGACTACAAGACTGATGGGAAGGAGCAATTTGTTCCCGCTGTTTGTCCTCTGAACAGCAGGTATACTCCTGTTTTCCCACTGTTTATCCTCTGAACAGCAGGTATACTAAGGCACAAAAGTTTGCATACAAAATAAATCAAGTCAATAGGTAAGGGAATATCTGGCAAAAAAAACAGCTTTTGCGTTGCAAAGGCGCTAACGCAAAGGAGCTTTGAGCGTGTCAATGCTCAAAGCTCCGTTTACGTTATCTGGCGTCTTCAAACCATGTGTCGGGATCGTATTTTGAAAGCTCTTGCCCTTCCCAATAGGCGTCTACGGAGCGGACAAGCGTCTTGAATTGTTTCATCCGTTTCCGCTCAATCGCGGTGTCACGCGGGACAACCAGCTTGGCGGGATTCACAAAATTGCCACGGTTTTTGATGCGGAAGTCCAGATGGGGGCCAGTCGCGGTTCCTGTAGCACCGACATAGCCAATGGTCTGCCCTTGCCGCACGCGCTTGCCCGACGTCATGCCCTTGGCAAAGCGCGACAAGTGCCCGTAGTACGACTCCAGACCGTTGGCGTGCTTGAGGATGATCTGTTTGCCATAGCCGCCCGCCCGTCCCACGTTTGTCAGGACGCCATCGCCCACAGCCATCACAGGTGTCCCTCGTGGAGCGCCGTAGTCAATGCCCTGATGGGGGCGAACAGTGCCAAAGACAGGGTGACGCCGCGCCATGCTGTATTGCGAGGTCACCCGCAAGAACGAGAGGGGAGCCTTGAGCAACGCCCGGTGCAGGTTTTCACCTTTGGCATCGTAATACACGAGCTTGCCGCGTTCGTTGTGAAACAGGTAGGCTGCGTGGAGCTTGCCCTGATTGGTAAAGCGGGCACCAATCACCTTGCCGTACCCCCGGAAGTCGTCGCGGCGGAACTGCTTTTCCACCAGCACTTCAAACGTATCGCCCACCCGAAGATCCGTGATGAAGTTGATTTCTGACGCAAACACATCCGCCAGCGCGATCGCCAGTCCGATGCTTTCCCCCATGTCCACCACGGCTTCCGACAGGGTAGTGGTGATGGTGCCGCGCACTCTGGTCAGGGTGGTGGTGTAGTCGATGTCTTCCATTTTGGCAGTAAAGCCATCGCCTGAGCGCGCCACAAGCAAGATACGTTTTTGATCCACTTCATACTTGAAGGCTCGAAACGCGCCTGTTCCGGGTTCGCGGACAATGGCAAAAGGCTGTCCCACCCGCACCTTGGTCAGGGGATAGACGGGCTTTGCCGCGTTGATTGCGGCTTCTCGTTCGTTGGGGTCAAGCCAGAGGCCAAGGATGCCGCCGCTGGTGTCTCCGGTCAGGATTTCACTGCGCAACACTTCGCCCTGTTCCGGGTCAAGTTCTACGGTAAAGCGGGGATTGGGATCATAGACGTGAGGCCCCGGTTCTTCCTCGTCCTTGTCGGTCTCTGCGGTCGTGGGGTCTTCTTGGTCTGTCTGGTCGGGCTGATCTGGCTGCACTTCTGTGGTGTCTGCGTCAAAAGCGTCGAGCGCGTGTTCTGTGTCAGGCTCTGACCACGGGCTGTGCATCACCTGCGCAACACCATCAAAAAAGCTCTGAAAAACCGGTGGGAGCGCCTGCCGAAAAGATTCATTGGTACTCACATACCCAGTCACACCCACAAGCACCACACACACCAGGACAACACGGCACAAGAGCCATTTTATACGCATGATCATTTCCACTTGGAAGCGGTTTTTATGTCTCGCCCACCCTGACAGGGAGAGAAACACAACAAGAGGGCACGAGCCGTAAGTTGGTATCCTAGATGAAAAAAGGCATCCCGGCAACAGCTAGTTTTCAACATGTTGTTTTTACATAAAAAAGAATTTTCTGCCTCGTGGTTACGCAGCAAAACGTCCTCAAAAAGCAGGAAATAAGGCGCGTTCGGGGTGCAGACTTAGCTTTTTTGGATCTGTCGCTGTGCGGCGGGTTGGTGATTGTCTGGGAAGGTGGCTTCCCGGCTGGTTTCTGGTTGCAGGCCAGAACAAACCGTCATGGCGCGTTCTCTGGCTTTGACAAACAGCGGGGTAAGGGGAACCTGCGGTTGGGTGTCGATGCGCATACCAACATACGCGCCGAGCGCGACAGGGCATTGCAGGCTGTTGATCCGTCCCCAGATCCGCGAATCGCGCCACGTTGAGGGTGAGCCAAAGAGCACGGAACGCATCACGATCCGACATCCGGGGCAGAGGCGTTTTGCCATCCGCGCCAGCGACCAAGGGTTGAGCCAGCGCCCGTGCCGGCGGGCATCAGGCTTTGCCCGTGAAGCACACGTCTCAAGCAGGGCGTAGGCAGAAAAGCGGTTCAAGAACCCGACGATGACGCCGCGTTCCGACACTCGGATCGCCTCGGCAAGGACTTCTTGCGGGTTTTTGAAGTATTCGAGGACGGAGAGCAGGGCGGCGTAGTCAAAGGTCTTGTCGTCAAAAGGCAGATGATCGGCCTGTCCGAGCTGAAAATCTGCCTTGTTGCCCAGACGCACCCTGGCGGCATCGAGTGCTTCCACATTGTTGTCGAATCCGGTCACGTCAAAACCGTGCTGCCAGAACATATCGAGAAAAACGCCGGCGCCACAGCCCACATCAAGCAGGGTGTGTCCGCGCCGTGGCCACGGAGAAACGAGACTCTGGAACATCCGATTCTCCTGCACAAGCGCAAAGGCACCAGCCGGAGACAAATACCAGGCATTGAGGCGTTGAGCTGTTTCAGCGTTCCACATGGGATTCAGTCCTTATAAAACAGAGGGATATTTTCATTGTTATGGCACAAAAAAGCACAAAGGGGAATGCGGCTCATGGAGCTTCAAAACGTGCCCCTTCCTGTGTCCTTTCTTGCTCTTCCTTGACGGACTGGCGCGATACGTCTATACAAAGCATGTTTTACAGGTATTGATTGAAACATTCTCACGCCAAGGTTTCACATGCTTTTGTTCGCCAGAGACACCTGACCCCTTTCCCGGAAGGCACGTTGTGCGCTTCTTGGTCTGGCAGGCGTTGTCCGGCGGCTTTTTGCCTGAGCTTCTCCTCCTTTCTTTCTTTCGCGTACACCTCTCCTGCCTTTCGGGTTTTTGCCGGCGTCGCATTCGGTTTTTGCCGATGGTCTCTGGTTCATCTGTAACCCACAGGAGTCATACATGAAATGCTTTTCTTTTTTTTCTGGCCTGACTGTCGCTACGGCCTTGTTGTTTGCGGGAACAGCCCTTGCCATGCCGCTTGAAGGATTTACAGGCTTGAAGGGTGAACTCAACATCGCAGGCGGCACCGCGCACATCCCGGTGATGAAAGGCGCTGCCAAAAACATCATGTCTGCCAATCAGGACATCCGCATCACCGTAGCTGGTGGGGGTTCTGGCGCTGGAGTACAGCAGGTGGGTGAAGGGCTGGTGCAGATCGGCAACACCGGACGCGCTCTCAAGGAAGGAGAAATCAGCAAGTACAGCTTGAAGAGTTTCCCCTTTGCCATTGATGGGGTGGCTGTTGTGGTCAATGTCGCCAACAAGGTCACAGCCTTGACCAAAGCGCAACTGCTAGACATCTACACGGGCAAGCTCACCAACTGGAAAGCCCTTGGCGGTGCAGACGCGCCCATCTCGCTCTACGTTCGTGAAGACGGCAGTGGGACTCGTGAAGTGTTTGAAGAGCGTGCGCTCGACAAGAAGACCGGGACATCCAAAGCCAATGTGGTCAACTCCAACGGTGCCATGAAGACCGCCATCACGCAGGACAAGAACGCTATCGGCTATGTCGGTATCGGGCATCTCGACGCTACGTTGCAAGGACTTGTGCTTGACGGCATGGTGCCCTCACAGCCTAACGCCGCCAACGGCACCTACAAAGTGACGCGGAAGCTCTATATGAACACCAAGGGCGAACCCACCGGATTGACCAAAGCCTTCATCGACTACATCTACACCCCTGAA
>JAVVPW010000040.1:0-13666 GCA_036655575.1 Bilophila sp. | reverse complement strand
CGTTGCCCCTGCACCCCAGCAAGGGCGCTGCCCTTGCATCCTGCAAGGGGCGAGCCGCCCCTTGACCCGGCGTGTTTTGCGATGCAAGAAGCCGCGTTGTATGTCCAACGCGGCTTCTTGCAGGTAAGATTTTTTTAAAAAAGATACACTTTCTTTTTACACCAAGCCCAGAGCCTTTGCCACACCCTGACCGTAGGCGGGATCAGCCTTGGTGCAGTTGTCGATGTGGCGCTTTTTGACTTCATCAGACGCGCCGTTCATGGCACGAGCGGTGTTCTCAAAGAGCACTTGCTGTTGCGCAGGCGTCATGAGACGGAACAGCGCACGGGGCTGGGAATAATAGTCGTCATCATCTTCACGGTAATTCCAGTTGTGCGCCGCACCGTCCAGAGCCAGCGGCGGCTCGGTGAAGTCAGGCTGTTCCTGCCATTCGCCGAAACTGTTTGGCTCGTAAGCAAGGGTGCTGCCGTGGTTGCCGTCAACACGCATGGCACCGTCGCGGTGGAAGCTGTGGAAGGGGCAACGGGGCTTGTTGACCGGGATCAGGTGATGGTTCACACCCAGCCGGTAACGGTGCGCATCCCCGTAGGAAAAGAGCCGACCTTGCAACATCTTGTCCGGCGAGAAACTGATGCCGGGCACAATGTTGGAAGGATTGAAGGCGGACTGCTCCACTTCGGCAAAATAGTTTTCAGGATTGCGGTTCAACTCAAGCACACCCACCTCGATCAGCGGATAATCCTTGTGCGGCCAGACTTTGGTCAAGTCAAACGGATGATAGGGGCACGTTGCCGCGTCTTTTTCCGGCATGATCTGCACCGCAAACGTCCAACGCGGGAAATCGCCGCGCTCAATGCTGTCGTACAAATCTTTCTGATGGCTTTCCCGATCCTTGCCGATGAGCGCTTCCGCTTCCTGATCCGTAAGGTTCTTGATGCCCTGCTGGGTGGTCAAATGAAACTTGACCCAGTAGCGCTGGTTGTCCGGGCTGATAAAGCTGAACGTGTGACTCCCAAAACCGTGCATGTGCCGATAGGACGCCGGGATGCCGCGATCACTCATGACAACCGTTACCTGATGCAAGGCTTCAGGCAGATTCGTCCAGAAATCCCAATTGTTCATGGCGTTGCGCATGTTGGTGCGCGGATCACGCTTGACGGCATGGTTGAGATCAGGGAACTTCAGCGGGTCACGCAGGAAAAACACCGGGGTGTTGTTCCCGACCAGATCCCAGTTGCCCTGTTCGGTATAAAATTTGATAGCAAAACCACGGATATCACGCTCCGCATCCGCAGCGCCGCGCTCGCCAGCAACCGTGGAAAACCGCACGAAGACTTCTGTCTTTTTGCCTATTTCAGAAAAAAGTTTTGCTTTCGTGTACTTGGTGATGTCGTGTGTTACCGTAAACGTGCCATACGCGCCGGAACCCTTGGCGTGCATCCGCCGCTCCGGGATCACTTCCCGATCAAAATGTCCGAGCTTTTCCATAAACCAGACATTCTGAAGCAACATGGGGCCACGCGGGCCAGCAGTCGTCACGTTCTGATTGTCAACAACGGGAGCGCCAGAATTTGTTGTCAGTTTTTCTTTCATTGTCTTTTTCCCTTTGGGTTGACTGTCATATACCTAAAAATACCGTCAACAGCTCCACACATGCGGATCGCGTCTCACTGAAGTTTATTGCACTTTGTTCTTATTAAGAACGATTCCTGCTGAGAATATTCTTCCAAATCGCCCAGACTGTCAATAGCTTTCTTTGCACCGTTACCCTATAAACGAATAAAAAACCAGCTATCGTGCTCATACTCTACAGGATTTTATCGCAACTCTTTTTTGCCATCCGCCACCCGCAGGCGCCTCTTGCCTTTGGTGCGGTGAGCGCTTACAGTAAGAGCATGACCTATCTTCACTATGCCCCCTTTTTCAGGCTGTATTCTCTGCAATGCGGTCTTTCTTCCGATGAACGCACTTGGCGCAACGCGCTGTAGGGCTGTTCCTTCTTTTCTTCTCATGTGTTTGATAGCCGGCAGAGCGCCGGGAAAAATGTTCGCGCCGGATGATTCCGGGACTGCGTTTGCGCGTATAGGTATGGAGTGGAGTATGTTGTTTCTTGTCCGTCATAAACACTGGTTTTTTTTGTTTGGAGCGATCATCCTTGAGGTGCTCGGCACGTCAATCATGAAACTGTCTCAGTCTGAAGACTGGATTCTGGGGTCACAAAGCGGCCTTGGTGTCATGTTTGTTTTCATTGCTCTTTCGTATTATCTGCTGGCGCTGTCTGTAACGGGCTTGCCTGTTGGGGTGGCCTTTGCGTTCTGGGAAGGGTTGGGCTTGACGCTCATCACGATCATCAGCGTGCTTGCGCTGGGTGAGACCATGAATCTGCCCCGCTTTCTGGCGCTTCTCTCCGTGCTTTTCGGTGCCATGCTCATCCATCACGGCACCGGAGACGGAGCGCCTGACAAGGGTGCGGTCACCGTCCGTGAACCCCTGACCAACAGCAGGAGGATCGCATGACCACACTGTCCTTGTTCAATCTTTCGTTGCTGGCTGTGCTTGCTTCGGCTGTGCTTGATATTCTGGCCAATCTTTTGCTGGCAAAGTCTGAAGGGTTCCACCGCAAGAGCTACGGCTTTGCCGCGCTTGGCATGGTAGGGCTGGCGTTCTACACGCTGTCCTTTGCCGTTCGGGAAATGGATCTGGCGGTGGCCTACGCCATGTGGGGCGGGTTTGGCATCCTCGGAACCTCCCTCGGCGGCTGGCTGCTTTTTGGGCAACGCCTCAAACCCTGTGCGTGGGCAGGTATGGCACTGCTTGTCGGCGGCATGGCGGTATTGCGTATGAGTTGAGCGTGTTCAGGATGAAAAGACGGTGCTTTTTGCAAAGGCACCGCAAGAACACACAAAAAAGCGGACTCCCTGAGGAATCCGCTTTTTTGCGTGTACGACGTGTCGAAAAGGCGTTTTTAGAGCGTTTTCAGGATGAAAATGCTCTAGGAGCCGCAGCTACCGGAGGAACAACTGCCGCCGCAACTTCCCCCCCCTGCTGCCAGAGGGATTTCAGGTTCAACGGTGAATCCCATCGCCGTGAGATCAATAGCAACCGATCCAACAGTTGTGAGGAGTTCCTTGCTGATGCAGTAGGTGAATCCGTCCAGTTCAACCGTGGTATCGTCAGAAGTAGGCTCGTCCAGAGCCAGCGCAAGGCGCGGGCCTTGTCAGCCACCTGCCGCGAGATACACGCGCACAGGGGTCTTTTCCTTATCCGCAAAATAGGCTTCAAGCTCTGTCCGGGCTTTTTCGCTTACGGTAATCATTTGGTATGTCCTCCGATGAGAGTAAAGGGGTAACTGTCCTTGCGTTGTCTACAAAGAAAAAAGCGTTCTGACAAGCGCAAAAACACATCAATGGCATCCGCCGCCAGAGCCACCACAGCCGCTACCGCACCCGCCACCGCTTGAAGCGCAGCACCCGCCGCCTCCGCCCGGAAGGGGGATTTCTGGTTCGACCATAAAGCCCATGGGTGACATCTCAATGGCTACAGAGCCCACGGAAGTCAACAATTCTGTATTGATACAAAACGTCAGACCGTTGTCTTCAAAAGTTGTATCCTCTTCACCGGGTTCGTCCAGCGCAAGAGCCAGACGCGGGCCGCTACACCCTCCCGGCGCGAGATAGATACGGATGGGCGTTTTTTCCTTATCTTCAAAATAGGCGATAAACTCTTTGCTGGCACCTTCGCTTACAGTGATCATAGGTTCCTCCAGAATGCTGTGATGTGTGGAGACAAGCAGAACCTTGCGCTGCTTGTCATGCCCCGGCACGCCGGAAAAACACGAATCATCAGGCACGCGCCGTTGCTGCGACTTGCCGAATAACATAGGCGCACAAGACGGCTTGTCAAGCAAAAGACAGCGCGCCCCACGCCAC
This sequence comes from Bilophila sp., assembly GCA_036655575.1. Lineage (GTDB taxonomy): Bacteria > Desulfobacterota > Desulfovibrionia > Desulfovibrionales > Desulfovibrionaceae > Bilophila. The sequence continues at coordinate 9,737 of JAVVPW010000040.1, read as the reverse complement.
GCAACCCCACGCGGCGCAAGCCCTCGCTCTTCCCTCAGGAAAAAGAATAGTGTAGGCTTTTTTCCTCAAGGGTGACACCATGGTCATGGCTGATCGAACAACCGTGTACCGCCATCTGTCCTTGATAACAAAGGAGTTTTGTGATGAAAACCACTACCTTGCTCCATGCCGATGAAATATCCCGCATCATTGACCGTCTGGCCTGCCAGATCATTGAACGCCACGATGCGTGTGAAAAGACCGTGATTCTGGGGATTCAGCGGCGCGGTGTGGACATTGCCATTCGGCTGTGCGCTGTTCTGGAAGAAAAACTCGGACACAAGCTGCCGTTTGGGACGCTAGACATCAATCTGTACCGAGACGACTGGACAACCCTGCACACCCGCCCGACCATCGGGGAATCCCATATTCCCACGCCACTCGACAACAAAAACGTGATTCTGGTGGACGACGTGCTGTTCTCAGGCCGCACCATCCGCGCCGCGCTGGAAGCCATTTTAGATTACGGTCGTCCAAGTCAGGTGGAGTTGCTTGTACTGGTGGATCGTGGACACCGCGAATTGCCCATTCACGGCGACTATGTAGGGCGTAAGGTCAACACCGCCCGCTCAGAAAAAGTCAACGTGCTCATGGAAGAACGCGATGGGCGGGATGAAGTCGAATTGCAGAGTGCTGATGACTGATCCCTTGCAGGAGCGAACATGTCCCTGACCCAGCCTTTGCCGGAGCGGTTGCGCCCTTCGGAGCTTTCTCTGTTTGTTGGACAGAGTCACCTTGGAGAGCGTCTTACCACGCTCATGGACGCTCCACGTCTTCCGAGTCTCTTGCTCTTTGGCCCTCCGGGGTGCGGCAAGTCCACCTTGGCTCTCTTGCTGGCACAAGCCAGAGGTGGAACCGTGTTGCGTCTCAGCGCCCCGGAAGCGGGTTTGCAACAGCTCAGGCGCCAGCTCACCGGCGTTGACATTCTGGTTCTTGACGAGATCCACCGTTTTTCCAAGGCGCAACAAGATTTTTTTCTGCCCTTGCTCGAAACGGGCGATCTGACCATGATCGCCACCACCACCGAAAACCCGTCCTTCAGTGTCACCCGGCAGTTGCTTTCGCGGCTCCATGTGTTGCGTTTGCGGCAGCTAGGGCGTCCTGAATTGCTAGAGCTTGGTCTGCGTGGCGCTACCTCGCTCAACATAACGCTCGACAAGGAAATCCTCGATTTTCTGGCAGGTGCCGCTCACGGTGACGCTCGTACCATGCTGAATCTCGTGGAGCACGCGGCGTCGTTGTCTGAAGACAAGCGCAACCTCGCGCATGTCAAGGCGACCCTGCCTGAAATCATGGCGCGGCATGACAAAGACGGCGACAGTCATTACGAATACGCCTCCGCGCTCATCAAATCCATTCGTGGCAGTGATCCTGACGCGGGGTTGTACTACCTCGCCTGTCTGCTTGAAGGTGGCGAAGACCCTCGTTTCATCTGCCGAAGGCTCATCCTGTCCGCCTCAGAAGATGTCGGACTGGCTGATCCGCAAGCCCTGCCCCTTGCCGTTGCCTGTCAGCAGGCCGTGGAATTTGTCGGGATGCCAGAAGGGTACATTCCGCTGGCTGAAACCGTGGTGTATCTGGCGCTGGCTCGCAAGAGCAATTCCACCTACGCGGCCTATGCCAACGCTGCGCGTGAAGTCAAACTCAGCGGGCCGCAGGCTGTCCCGCTCCATCTGCGCAACGCCTCAAGTCAGTTGCAGCGCGAATGGGGCTACGGACGAGATTACAAATACCCCCACAACTTCCCCCAGGCCTGGGTCGAACAAGACTACCTCCCCCCGGCTGTCAAAAACCGCACGTTCTACCAGCCCAAAGACAACGGCGAAGAACCCCGACTCGCCAGTTGGACACGCCGCTTAAAGCGGTAACGGTAGAGGTAGCGCCTCCGGCGGCTTAATGGGCTACCGCCCCTTAAGAATCCCTGTCTGGGGGGCATGATGCCCCCCAGACCCCCTCAGTTTTTTCTTCAGTTCTTTTTTAGTTTTTTTCAGTTTTTTCTACAGATGCGTCAACATCGACAGCAATTCCTTGTTGAGTTCAAGGACGCGGTCGCGGATATCCACTTGTTCGTCCCACGAGAGTTCGCTGGCTCGTTCGATGCGGGTACGCAGTTGTGTCATCTTGCTTTCGGTATCCTGAAGCAAGAAATTCCAGTCCACACGCGGTTGCACCTTGGGCTGTACCGTCACCACAACCTGTGGAACAGCTCCTGCCGTCAGTTCCATCTCTTCCATGTAGCCGGGAATGCTGACTGGAAGCTGAAAACGCTCGGTCAGCAGACCCGCAAGCGTCTTTTGCGCGTTTTCTTCGCCGTGTACAAGCACAACCTGCATACCCGGGTGCGTCATTTTGCCCACCCAGTCAAGCAATTGGGACTGGCCTGCATGAGCCGAAAAGCCACCGATGGTGAAGACTTTAGCCCGGACAGCCACATCTTCGTTGAACAGACGGATTGACGTAGCGCCATCAACAATCTTACGCCCAGGCGTCCCCACACCCTGATAGCCCACAAACACGATACTCGCACCGGGGCGCCAGATGTTGTGCCGCAGATGGTGCTTGATCCGTCCGGCGTTGCACATGCCGCTGGCTGAAATAATGATCGCTGGCCCTGTCATGGTGTTGAGCGCCTGCGATTCCGTCGAGTTGAGCGTAAATTTGAGGTTTGGGAGGAGCTTTGGCAGATTCGCCGCAGTCTGCACTTCTGGCGCGTCCAGATACTGCGCGTGTTTCTTGAACACCTCCGTTGCCCGGATCGCAAGCGGACTGTCCACAAAAATGGGAATATCTTCAGGGAGCCGCCCCTGCTTGCGCAACAGATAGAGGCAATAGAGGATTTCTTGTGTCCGTCCAACCGCAAACGCTGGAATGATCACCCTGTCATGCTTGTTGTAACTGTACGCAATGGCTTCTGCCAGTTCGTCAAAGGTCGCTTCCTCATTCTTGTGGTTGCGATCCCCGTAGGTGCTTTCCATGAACAGGTAATCGGCCTGCTCTGCCACCGCTGGCTCGTGCATGAGCAGAGTGCCGGGACGCCCAAGGTCACCAGAGAACACAATGCGCGTTGCTTTGCCTTCTTCAGTAACAACAATCTCAAGAAACGCTGAACCCAGAATATGCCCTGCATCACGGTATGTCACCACAATGCCGGGGTGCGGTTCAAGACGGGTGTTGTATTCTACAAGGTGGCACTGTCCGGGGACAAGGCGGGCGTCGTCGACTGTGTACAGCGGCGCGATGTCCTTGTTTTGCCCATTCTGTCCACTGTGACGACTCTGCTTTTTGCGCCGCCATTCAGCTTCCATTTCCTGAATATGCCCACTGTCTTCAAGCATCAGCGCGACAAGATCCGCTGTCGGCGGCGTGCAATAAATCGGCCCCTTGAAACCTTCATGGACAATACGGGGCAACAGCCCGGAGTGATCAATATGGGAGTGTGTCAGAATGATAAAATCAATATTTTCAGGATGATAGTTTTCTGTGTCAAAGTTACGAGCCTCTATGGCGGAGTTCCCTTGATGCATCCCGCAATCGACAGTAAAACGTGCACCGCAGGCCTCAATAAGATAGCAGGAACCGGTTACGGTCTGAGCCGCGCCAAGAAAATGAACCTTCATGTAACCTCCGAGCGGGAAGACGTTTTCAAAACAAAGTACGGTATAGTACCCGCAACAGGAGGAGAAAGACAAGGAAAAACCGCCCACCGATTTTTTTCTCTTCTTTGCACAAGGCGCTCTAAATCCAGTTGCGCCTCTTCCTGCGCCGGGCTATAGTCAGAAAACATTCCCAGTTGTAAAGGAGTTTCCTATGCTGCAAAGCCCTATCGACATCCTTTCTGTCCGCGAATCGTGGCGCCTTTTCAGGATCATTGCTGAAATTGTTGATGGTTTTGAAATCATGAGTGAGCTTGGCCCTTGTGTCTCCATCTTCGGTTCTGCGCGGATCAAAGCTGACAACCCCTTGTACGCTGAAGCGGAAACCATCGCCCGCCTCCTTGTCGAGGCCGGATACGGCATCATCACCGGCGGTGGCCCCGGACTTATGGAAGCGGGCAACAAAGGCGCACTTGAGGCTGGTGGTGCCTCTGTCGGTCTGCACATCCAGCTCCCCAACGAGCAGGACTGCAACAAATATGTCAAAATTAGAAGCGATTACCGCTACTTCTTTCTCAGAAAGCTCATGTTTGTAAAATACGCGCTGGCCTATGTGGTCATGCCCGGCGGCATGGGCACCATTGACGAGCTGTCTGAAGCCTTTGTGCTTGCTCAGACCAAGCGCATCAAGCCGCTCCCCATCATTTTGTATCAGAGCAGCTACTGGAACGGTTTTCTGGACTGGGTGCGCGGCACAATGGTCAAGGACGGTTACATCTCCGCCACAGAAGTCGAAGAGCTTATCACGGTCTGCGACACCCCGGATCAGGTCGTTCAGCAAATCCGCCGTCGGGTTATTGTATAGAAAATAGAAAACCTGAAGCGTGTGATGCGTAAAGATGCGTAAACCTGAAGACATACCCTGTGCGCCGTGTGCGGGGAAGCTGTGGGGGCCTGTTCCGGCACCACCATTAGGGTGGACATGGGAAAGGCTCATGGCGCTTGCTTTGGAGGAAGCCCGCACAGCGGCGGGGTGTGGTGAAGTGCCTGTCGGGGCTGTTGTGGTCGCGCCGGACGGAGAAATCCTCAGTGCAACGCACAATCAACCGGTGTCCCTGTCTGATCCTTCCGCCCATGCAGAAGTCCTTGCCCTGCGGGTTGCAGGGCAGACGCTTGGCAATTACCGTCTGGAACACTGTGTGCTGGTGGTGACGCTAGAGCCGTGCCTCATGTGTGCGGGAGCCGCTGTACACGCCCGTCTCGCAGGAGTGGTCTATGGGGCTGCGGACAGCAAGGCAGGAGCGGTGGAATCGTGTTTCAACGCGCTGGATCTCCCCTTTCACAACCACCGAGTCTGGCATATGGGCGGGGTTTCCAGTCAGGCGTGCGCGACACTGTTGCAGCAGTTTTTCATGCAGTCGCGCTGTGATGCGGAGAAAAAAACACCGTTAGCGTAACACGCTCATGCCGCGCATCCGGGTGAGCAGGCCGCCCTTTTCCTTGATCGTTGGCAGTTCGGTTCCCGGCTGGGTAGTCGTCACCACCGCACGTCCGATGATGTACCGCCCATCCTCACCCCGGTGCTGTGTTCGTATCCCCCACATGTCGTGAAACATCACCGCCCTGCCCTGATATTCGCCAAGGTACAGGGTGATGTGTCCTCGTAGCCAGAGCAGGGTAGCAAAAGGTACCCCCTCTCTCAGGATGCTCTTTTCCTTTTCGGCGAGATCTTGCTGGCGGAAGTCCACAAAATCCCACGCCTTGGCCTGTGACGCCGAATTGCGCGGGAGCCACAGACCAAAAGGAATGAAGAGATCCCGCAGCATCAGCGAACAATCCCGATCGCCGAACCCGCCGCCCCAGCCGTAGAGTTGCCCCATCATGCCATTGCCAAGACGCGCCACAGCCGCAGAGGTCAACGGCAACGGTCGCAAGGCCGCATCCGCTGTAGAAACGCGCACAGAAACCGTCTGCGCTCTGCCGTTCACGTCCCGAACCGGAACGAGCACGTCCAAGGTGGCGGCAGAGGCCTCTTCCACAGGCAACAGCACCCCCAGATTGCCCATCGTCACGAACCGCCCAAAGCCGTCGCGCAGCGGCACATTGTCGTGTAATACTGCGGCGTACCGTCCGTTTTGATAGCGCTTGCGAAACGCTTCATCGGTTTGCGCCACATCATTGCTCGGCACCCAGCCTGAGGTCAGCGCGTTTTCCACAAACAGCCACGCGCCGTCAGCAGAAGCGTGAACCGCTAACAGAGGCATTCCCACCGGCAGGCTGCTGTACATGAACATATCGAACGGGAAGCCTTCGCCTGCTTCAGCCGGATTTCCAAAGCGCGGCTTGTACGTTGGAGCTTCACGCAACACGGTGGGGCGCACAGTGATGATTTTGTCAAAGCGGGAGGGGTAGCTGTCGCGGTTGGCGTTGTTGACCAGTTGTGCCCAGTGTTGTGCTGTCCACGGCAACAGGTTTTCTGCCCAGCCACGGGGGCGACTCGCCTTGTTCTTGCCACCGAAAATCGCAAAGGCTTCCTGTGCTGGTACAGAAACGCGGGTCGCCTCCCACGGGCCAAAAAACAGACTGTCGAACCGTCTGCTCTGCCGCGCCTGTTCTTCTGGGGGCAACAATCTGCGGTCAGGCTTGTTTCTCTCCGCATAGACGTTCAAATCTTGTGGAAGTCTGTGCAGATCCTCCACCATCCCTGCGGACGGAATCGCCGCCGACGTTGCTGGTGGTGCCACCCGCGGTGTCTCCCGCGACGCACACCCACCAAGCACCAGCGCAAAACAAACCCCCAACACAAAAGACTCTTTCCCCCACCACCGCACACACTGCATGAGTGTCTCCTTGTTTTTAAATACCTTACAACTGTCGCTTCCACCAGTGCAGACCGAGGCACAGGACGGCGGCGCTTTCCCAGCGGAGCACGCGCTCACCCAGTGTTGCAGGAAGAAAACCGGCCTTGGTGAGGCTTTCCACTTCATGCGCGGTGAACCCACCTTCTGGCCCAACAACACACAACGTCAAACCGGGCTGTCCCAGAGTCTCAGGTGTCAACGACATGACGGCCTTGTATCCGCTTTCGACCAGCACATGTTTATGCTCACACTGTGTTGCAGCAGCCAGCGTGATGAGTTCCGAAACCCCGCCGGGGACAGTACGAAGCTCTGGGAGCCACGGATTCCGGCACTGTTTGGCACCCGCTATGAGTTGCCCTTGCCATGACTCCCGAATGTCTGACGGTACAGGGAACTGACTCCGTTCTGCCTGCCAGAGCCAGATACCGCTGGCCTCAAATTCCACAGCTTTTTCAAGAATCCAGCCGCGCCGTGCGGCCTTTGTCCAGCCAGCAGCCAGAATAACCCGCGCCGCAGGCTCAGGATAGCGCCAGTCTTCCAGATGGTGCAAGGTCACACGATTTTTCTTGATCGCGCCCACCTTGAACCGTCCTTCTCGTCCTTTTCCGTCCAGAACCCGCACGTCTTCACCCTCGCGGATACGCAACACGCGGGTCAGATGATGACTCTCGGTGCTGTCTAGCTCATACGGTTCCTGCCACGCTTGTGGTGGAAGAAAAAACGTGCGCGCATCCGACCAGTCAGGCGGTGTGGGAAGGGTCTGTTCTTCTGAAATATGCATACCTGTCCTCTATTCTGAAAATGCGTCCTAAAACACAAAAATCTTAGGAGGATGGGGGGATAGGGGTACCGGGGGAAGGGGGGAAGGAAGCCCTTCTCTAGAAGGGTTCCTTCCCCCCTTCCCCCGATTCTGCTTTTAACCCATCACCGGGTAATAAATAGCGGGAGCGAGGAGAAAATCAGAAGCGCGCATGGTTTCGACAGCACGGGTGATGTCTTTAGCGCGGGCTTCGTGTGTCATGAAGACCAGAGGCACACCGCCAGTGCCCTGCCCTCTCTGGAGAGCCTGCGCGATGCTGACATTCTGATCGGCAAGCGCACCTGCAAGATCGCGCAACACACCGGGGGTATCTTTGACCATGAAGCGCATATAATAGGTACTGCGGGCTTCAGCCGGCGACAAGATGTCCGCTGTGGGCAGAACCTGCTTGACGAATCCTGAGTTGAGCGAATGGTTTTTGCGCGCCACTGACACCAGATCGCCGAGTACAGCGCTTGCAGTCGGCAGACTTCCGGCACCTTGCCCGTGTAAAAAGAGCGGCCCCACGGCATTGCCTTCAATTCGAATCGCGTTGAACGCACCACCAACACGAGCAAGCAAATAGGTGTGCATCACAAGCGTAGGGAACACCCCTGCTTCAAGTTTGCCGTCCTGCATTCTGGCGCGCCCAAGCAGTTTGATGCGGTAGCCAAATTCACGGGCAAAATCAATGTCCATGCGGTCAAGATTACGGATTCCAGCAACCGGCAACAGCGCATACGGATAGTCAACACCCCAAGCCAGACGGATGAGCAACACCAGCTTGTGCGCGGTGTCGTAGCCGTCAATGTCAAGCGTCGGATCAGCTTCAGCGTACCCTTTTTCCTGTGCTTCTGCCAGTGCTGGCGCAAAATCCACATTGTGGCTGGTCATTTCAGACAGAATATAGTTGCCTGTGCCGTTGAGAATGCCCTCAAGAGACAAAATCTTGTTGCCGCAAAGGCTTTCCTTCAGCGTCTGGACTATGGGAATCCCGCCCGCCACGCTGGCTTCATAAAGCAGTGTAGCGCCTTGTTCTGCTGCCAGACGAAACAGCCCTTCGCCTTCTTCAGCCAGCAAGGCCTTGTTCGCGGTGATAACATGCTTGCCGTTTTCAAGACTGCGCGTGATGAGGCGCCTGGGAGTGTCAATACCACCCATAAGCTCAATAACAACATCAATCTCAGGATCTTGTGCAAGCTCAAACGGATCAGCGCACAGCCGCACACCTTCAGGAAGCGTGCGTTTGCGGGTGAGATCGCGTACCGCCACCGTCTTGAGGCGAAAATCACACCCCGTTCGAGCGCGCAATTCTTCAGCATTTTCGGTCAGCAGGCGCACAAGGCCGCTCCCCACAGTGCCAAGTCCGGCAAGGCCTATAGTCAGGACAGGACGTGTATCCATTGGATTTTCCTTTGCAAAAGATATTTTCTGAGCGAAAACAGCGGCGTTGCTCCTCTTTTCGAGATTGTGCAACAGCCGTTCCTATAGTAGGTAGAAGAGGTTTCGTAAAGGGGCTCTAGTGGCAGGTGGTAGGAGAGGCAGGGGAGGCAGGTGCCTCCGGCGGGTCAGGGCGCTGCCCCGACACCCTGCAAGGGGCGAGCCGCCCCTTGACCCGGCACGTTTTTGGAGAGAGAGGCCTCCGGCGGAGGATTCCTGTTCACTTTTCACAGTGTGGAGCAAGCATGAGTGGCAATACGGTGGGGCAACTTTTCCGTCTGACGACCTTTGGAGAATCGCACGGTTCAGCTCTGGGGGGCGTGGTGGACGGTTGCCCGGCAGGGATTGCGCTCTCTGTGGAGAGGATACAGCACGAGCTTGACCGCAGACGCCCCGGCAGTGGCACCGCAGGCACAAGCCGCAAAGAGCCGGACACCGTGCAGATTCTGTCCGGTGTGTTTGAAGGCATGACCACGGGAACGCCCATCGGCTTTTGCATTGCCAACACCGATCAACATTCCGCCGATTACAGCCCGCTGGCCTCTGTCTGGCGTCCCGGACACGCGGACATGACCTATGACGCCAAGTACGGATTGCGTGATTTTCGAGGCGGCGGGCGGGCTTCAGGACGAGAAACCGTGTCGCGGGTGGTCGGTGGGGCTATCGCCAGAGCCGTACTCGCGCAAGAAGGCATTGTGATTCGAGGCTATACGCTGGAACTCGGCGGCATTCCCGCACCCGTGCCAACAGCAGAAGAACTCGCGGGTGCCGCTGGCAGACCCTATTGCGCTCCCATGGACAGCATCGTGACTGTCTGGGATGAGCTTGTCCGTTCCGTGCGCAGTGAAGGCGATACGCTGGGCGGTCTGGTGCGTGTGGAAGCGCTGCATGTCCCGGCAGGACTTGGCGAACCGGTGTTTGATAAACTTGACGCTGTGTTAGCGCAGGCACTCATGAGCGTAGGCGCAATCAAGGGTGTCGAAATAGGCGACGGTTTCGCCGCCG
>JAVVPW010000039.1:0-14110 GCA_036655575.1 Bilophila sp. | reverse complement strand
GAGTTCAGCAAGCGCCCCTAGCAGTTGCCGTTCTTGCCCCGGCTGGTAGCCAAGCGGCGTTGTGAGCAGTTTCTTGATCTGATCGTCACGCGATAACAACTGGATGCCTTCACGCACAAGCCCCCGAAGTTCCATCGGTGGCAGTGTGCCTGCCTGCACCAGTCCCTTCACGCCCAAAACCGCAGCGCCCAACGCTCGTAACGTATCATTCCGTAAATAGTACGGCTTGATTCGCCCCAGTTGCTCTTTGATTTCTCGTATTCCCATTGCAGCCATAACACACCTTGTGTCCGCGCTTTTGCAGCGCTCTTTTGCGATCGGTTCTTCAGAAAAGTCCCTCAAAACCTGAGAGCAGAGCAACCTTGCTCTAGCCCTTCAATTCGCGTTGTACATCGCGGTTTTCGGCACGGCGTTTGAGTTCGACACGGTGATCGTGGAGTTTCCGGCCTCGACCAAGAGCGAGTTCTGCCTTGATATGACCGTGTTTGAAATAGAGTTTCGCGGGAATGACAGTCAAGCCTTTCTGAGCAACCTTAGCGGCAAGCATGACAATTTCATGGCGGTGCATGAGCAGCTTGCGCGGGCGATTCGCCTCTTGTTCCACATAGCCCGCGTTGGTGTACGGCGCGATGTGCAGACCAAGAAGCCATGCCTCACCTTGACGAAACTCCACATAGCTGTCTGTAAAACTCACCTGTCCGGCTCGAAGGCTTTTGACTTCAGGGCCAGTCAGGACAAGTCCTGCTTCCACAAATTCAAGATATTCATAGGTATGGCGACCTTTGCGGTTGTCGCCAATGAGAGAACCGCCAGTCTTTTTCGCGCTCATACGTCACTCCTTGCGGACATCATGGCGTAAATCGCCTTGACCGTCCATCCGGTTGTACGGGTTTGCACTCGTCTTGCGACATCTCTGGGCGAACCGCCCAAGGTTCTTTCTTCAGCAATGAGTTGCAACAAGGTATCCCGGTCTGTCAAACCATCCGATTCAGGAGGCCCAATCACCACCGTGATCTCACCAAGCAACGCTTCTGTAGGTACCCCCTCTTCCAGCCGCCCTGAGATGTATTCTTCGTGCGTCTTGGTCAACTCGCGTGCGATACAAAGTTCGCGTGCCCCAAGCACTGCGTGTGCGACCGAGAGTGTTTGTGCCAGTCTATCCTTGCGTTCAAAAAAGATAAGCGTCAATTGCAGATGCGCAAAGCTCGCCAGCAATTTTTCCTGATCCGCCCTGCCCCGTGGCAAAAAACCCAAAAAGACAAAGGGCTGTGGCGCAATGCCGCTTCCGGCAAGCGCTGTAACAGGAGCGCAAGGGCCAGGCACCACAGAAACCGGAATGGACGCCGCTCGACAGGCCCGCACCAGTCGGTATCCGGGATCTGCCACCAGCGGGAGACCCGCGTCGGAAATGAGCGCCAAGGTCTTGCCTTCCGCAATCAGAGCCAGCATGGCTTCGGTTTTCGCGTCTTCGTTGTGATCGTGAAAACTGATGAAACGCTGCACCACAATCTCACAACGCTGACAGAGCAAGCCCGCCCGCCGGGTGTCCTCGGCAAGCACGATATCCGCACTTTCAAGCACCTGTCTAGCGCGGGGTGACAAGTCACCAGGGTTGCCAAGTGGCGTTGCAACGACCCACAGTTTTGGTAGCGTATTCGGAGAGATCGACATGGCGGACGTGTTCCAGTTCCAGAGTTGTGCCTGTGTCAACGACACAGACGAAATCAAAACGGCAGGGCGTGTCCCATTGTCCGTTCTCAGCAAGATAGCTTGTTGCCGCCTGCACAACGTGGCGACATTTGGCAGGATGCAGACTCTCCATAGGCGAGATCAGCCCCCCGGCACGGCGGGTTCGCACTTCAACAAAAACCAGTGTATCCCCATCCATCGCAACAAGATCCAGCTCACGCGACCCTTTGCGCCAATTGCGGTGCAAGATGCGAAATCCAGAGCGCTTGAGCAACGCCTCTGCTGCGTCCTCTCCGGCTTTGCCTCTGTCCTTGCGATCCTGCAAAACGCGGCTGGGAGCACCGTTGGTTTGTTGCCTCACAAAAGCGAACCCTGACGATCCGGGGCTTCAGGCAGAACACCGCGAAAGGTCAACCGATGCATGGGGCATGGCCCCAAGGTGCGCAGAGCCTCAAAATGTTCTTTGGAACCATAGCCCTTGTGTCTGGCAAAACCGTATCCCGGATAGCGGTGATCCAGCTTTTCCATGAGCGTATCCCGAAAGGTCTTGGCAAGAATGGAAGCTGCGGAAATGAGAGGGATCAGCGCGTCGCCATCCACAATGGCTTTCTGCCGGGGGATGGTGTCCCAACACGAACGAAAAAACGCTTCCGGGATGAGCTGGTTGCCGTCGATAAGGAGCGCTTTAGGGCGTACCTTGAGCACTTCGGCTGCGCGACACATGGCCTTGAGGGTGGCCTGAAGGATATTGATACGGTCGATTTCAGCGGGCCAGACCACGCCAAGTCCCCACGCCAGCGCTACGGTGCCTATTTCAGCGGCAAGCCCAGCTCGGCGCGTCGGCGAAAGCACCTTGGAGTCCGCAAGTCCGGGAATGGTGGCGCCTGCCGGAAAAATCACCGCCGCCGCAACCACTGGCCCTGCCAGACACCCGCGTCCAGCTTCGTCGATGCCCGCCAGTGCGGCAGGTGCGATGGAAGGAAAGGCATGCAGCGTTGTGTCTGTAAAGGGCGCACACAAAAACAAATCCGCAGATTGTTGCGTCGGTTTTGTTTTGCGATTCGCCATGCGTTTCCCCTTACTTGCAGAATACAAAAAAAGGTCTTTATTGAAAAGACCTTTTATCCAAAACCCGCTTCGTGCCCCTCACTTCCAGAAAAAAGCCAGCCAAGTACCGACTCTCCTTCCAAAAGTCCCAAGGAGACGCGAGGAACGAGGAAGAGGAACCTTCAAAAGGGGTTCCCTCTCCCTCGATTTCCCGATCAGCAGAGCTTTTTCAAAGCAAAAGGCTCTAGTAGCGCTTTTTAGGCTTGATACGAGCAGCCTTACCCTTGAGATCGCGCAGGTAGTACAGGCGGCTACGGCGCACACAGCCTTCGCTCACCAGTTCCACATGGTCAATGAAAGGCGAATGCAGGGGGAAGATACGTTCCACGCACACGCCGTCAGAAACTTTACGCACGGTGACAGTAGCGCCAACAGAACCACGATGCAGGCGGATCACGTTGCCCTGAAACACCTGAATACGTTCTTTTTCACCTTCGACGATACGCAAAAACACTTTAACCGTATCACCTGACTTGAAAGCCGGGATGTCCAGACGCATTTGTTCGCGTTCGATCTTCTCAATGATAGTCATGAACCTCTCCTTGAAACCTGCCCCATGGGGGCAACGTTGAATTTGAGTCGCACCGTTAGTTTTAAAAACGCACGGGGCGGGCTGTCGCTTTCGCTCTCTCCTGAGGCTTGAGCTTCAGGAGGTATCAACCAGAGCATTGCACCTTTTTTGGTGTTTTGCAGCACCTTTTCACAGCGAAAAAGCACTGCCCGTCACCGCAAGGTCAAGAGGCTCTAAAAACAGTCACCAAGTACCCGATCCAGAGTAATGGCAACCGCACCACGCACGGGAAGATGGTTGTAGGTATCCATCCAGCGCAAGGGACGCAAAACACCGTCACAGGCATCCAGAATCTCAGGAGCCAGACCGTGTCCTGTTCCAAACAGGAGCAGAACCGGGCGTTCCATAAGGAGATCCCGAACCAGACCGGGGGTCATGCTTCCGTTGTCGCGGGCGCTGGTTCCAAGCAGAACCGGACGCTGCCCTGTGCGTGCTTCCACGCTTGCAACGGCTTCCTGCACAGAGGCGGTCAAGCTGACCAGACGCAGAGCCTCGGCGCGATCCGGGTTGGATACGCTTCCGGGGCCAGTTGTCCAATGACGGACAAGGGTTTCCAGAATGGCTTGCTGATCCTTGAGCGGTGTCACAACCGTGAAACTGCCCACGCCATAGGTGCGGGAACAACGTGCTATATCGTGAACGTCAAGATTTGTCAAAGAGGTAGCACCGGTTTTTCTGTCGCCGAGAAACACGGGGAAATGCACCAGTGCGCAGTGCAGATTCTGTCCAAGGCGCCCTGCTCCAGCCGCCAGAGCCTCGTGCGCACCGCTGTCAACTTCCCGTAAAAATTCCATATCTTCAGGGGTGAGCGGTGCTTCCTGCAACATTTCCGGGCGGGTACGCAAGGTGGTCAGCAAGGATTGCTGGCGCCGCCAGTTCTTGATCCGCCCGTGATCCCCGGATGACAGGATTTCTGGTACAGACACGTCTTCAAAGCATTCTGGGCGCGTATAATGCGGGTATTCGAGGAGTCCGTCAGAAAAACTTTCGTCATCGCCCGACGCTTCCTTGCCCATAAACCCCGGAATCAGACGGGTTGCGGCTTCAATGAGCAGCATGGCTGCCGCTTCCCCGCCGTTCAACACAGCTTCCCCCACGCTCACTTGCTCAACAGGAACAAACCCGGACAAGCGTGCGTCAATGCCTTCGTAACGCCCACAAATCAGCGTGATCCGCTCCTCGCAGGCCAGTTCCCGCGCAAGTTTCTGGGTCAACGGCTTGCCAGACGCTGACAGCATGAGCACCCGTCCGGCGTGCTCAGGCCCCAGCTCCCGCAATGTCTTGACCAGCGGATCAAGCAGCATCACCATGCCAGGCCCTCCGCCATAGGGGCGGTCATCCACGGTCTGATGGCGATCTGTAGCCCGATCACGGGGATTCAACAACTGAAAATCCACAAGTCCACTCGCCCGCGCTCGACCCAACAAGGCCGTCTCAAGCGGGGAATCAAACCACTCAGGAAACAACGTAACCAGTGTAATGTGCATGGGTTCCTAGATTTGGGGGAAGGGGAGGTGCCCACGGGTGTCGGGGGAGCCACCAGCGCGGCGCACCCCGACCACCAGAGGTGTTTACTTCAATAAACTTTCTACCGTGTGAACGATGTGTTCCACCGTAAAGCCGAAGTGCTCAAACAGCGCATCGCCCGGTGCAGAAGCGCCGAAGCTGTCCATACCGATCACCGCGCCGTCCAGTCCGACATATTTCCACCAGCCATCCACCGAAGCGGCTTCCACGGCAACGCGCTTGCGCACGGCCTTCGGAAGGACAGATTCACGGTAGACAACCGATTGTGCGTCAAACAGCGAGGTACACGGCATGGACACCACGCGCACATGCCGCCCTTTTGTCGCAAGCTGTTCTGCTGCCAGCATGGCAAGCTGCACTTCCGAACCTGTGGCAAGAAGAATCGCGTCGGGCGTTCCCCCACAGTCCTTCAGGATGTACCCCCCATACGCCACGGCTTCAAGCTGCTCCGCAGTGCGGGTTTGTGGCGCAAGAGCCTGACGACTCAGCGCAAGACATGTGGGGCCGTGCGCCTCCATGGCGCTTTTCCATGCCACAGCGGTTTCCACGCCGTCGCAAGGACGCCAGACCGCCAACTGCGGAATGAGGCGCAGACTGCTGACGTGCTCCACCGGCTGGTGTGTGGGGCCGTCTTCGCCAAGACCGATCGAATCGTGCGTCAAGACCCAGACCAGACGTTGCTTCATGAGCGCGGACAGGCGGATAGCGTTGCGTGCGTAGTCTGAAAAGACAAGGAACGTGCCGCCATACGGAATAAAGCCGCCGTGCAGCGCGATCCCGTTGAGCATGGCACCCATGAGAAATTCGCGTACCCCGTAGGAAAGATAGTTGCCGTCCCAGTTCTCCCACGCGCACCGAACGCTCGTGCCACGTCCCCACAGAACCGCTGAGGTCTGCGGAACCACCGAACAATTCCGGCATGTGCGGCGCAAGGATGTTGAGCACATCCCGGTTGGCGATGCGGGTAGCGAGGGTGGGCTTGTCCGTATCCATCTGCGTGATGGCAGAGGTGATGACGCTCTCCCAGTCGTCGGGCAACGTGCCTGCCATCCGGCGCTCAAAGGCCGCCGCCAGATCCGGGTATTCGTCCCGATACTGCGCAAACAGCGTGTCCCATGCCGTTTCAAGCGCCGCGCCTTTCGCCAGACAACTCCAGTCATCCAGCATGTCTTGCGGCACCACAAAAGGTTCGTCATCCCAGCCAAGCAGAATACGGGTTGCGGTGGCTTCACTGGCACCAAGCGCTGAACCGTGACAGGAGGCTGTCCCGGATTTGTTGGGCGCGCCGTACCCGATGATGGTCTTGCAACAGATGAGGGTGGGCTTGTCGAGCTGTCCCCGCGCAAGGGTGATGGCAGCGTCAAGCGTATCCCCATCGTGCCCGTCCAGTCCCCGAATCACATGCCAGCCACACGCTTCAAACCGGGACGGGGTGTCGTCGGCAAACCATTGACGCACCTTGCCATCAATCGAAATGCCGTTGTCGTCATAGAGCACAATCAGCTTGCCTAACCCAAGCGTGCCGGCAAGCGAACAGGCTTCTTGAGACAGACCTTCCATCAGGCAACCGTCACCCACAAAGGCGTAGGTAAAGTGGTTCACCACGGGGTACCCCTCGCGGTTGAACTCGACAGAAAGCAGTTTTTCTGCCAGCGCCATGCCCACAGCCGTAGCAAGCCCCTGTCCAAGCGGGCCTGTTGTCGTCTCAACGCCGGGCGTCACACCGTATTCAGGGTGCCCCGGTGTCCGCGAACCAAGCTGGCGAAACGCCCGCAAGTCGTCCATGGTCAGATCGTACCCGGTAAGGTGCAACAGACCGTACAGGAGCATGGAAGCGTGCCCGTTGGAAAGCACAAAGCGGTCACGATCCGCCCACTTGGGATTCGCAGGATTGTGGCGAAGCGCACCGCGCCACAGGGCTTCAGCCATATCAGCCATGCCCATAGGCGCACCGGGGTGACCGGATTTGGCTTGTTCAACAGCATCCATTGCCAGGATGCGCAAGGTATTCGCGAGTTCTTTACGAGAGCGCATGGCAACCTCCGTTGGCTACAGGGTGATCGTTCGCCCGGCTTTCAAAAACAAGACGTTGGGCTTCATAGGAAGAAGCAGAAAAAAAGGCCGATCCAGATACCAGAACGTGTGCCCCGGCTTGTACCAGATCCGCCGCGTTGTCAGGGGTAACGCCCCCATCAATCTGGATGGTCGCCTCAGGATGGTTCTCGTCAAGAAGTCGCCGCAAGCGCCGCGTCTTTTCATAGGTCACCGGGAGAAACGTCTGCCCGCCAAAGCCGGGGTTGACGCTCATGAGCAGCACCATGTCCACATCGCAGAGTACATATTCGATAACAGACAAGGAGGTAGCCGGATTGAGAGCTACCCCCGCCTTCATGCCCAGACGCCGTATTTCTGCAAGCGTCCGTTGCAGATGGGTGGTGGCCTCAGCATGAACAACCAGCATGTCCGCCCCAGCGGCCTTAAAATCAGCCAGATAGCGTTCCGGCTCCACGATCATGAGGTGAACATCAAAAAAAAGGGGGCTTTTGGGGCGCAACTGCCGGATAACGTGCTGCCCAAACGTGATGTTGGGCACAAACCGACCGTCCATGACATCCCAGTGTACCCACTGCACACCCGCTGCCTTGAGAGCAGCCAGTTCAGCAGCCAGATTCCCCACATCGGCGGAGAGAAGCGAAGGTGAAAGAATCATTATGAACCTATGACGGTTACAGCGTTTTGGAGCAAGAGGATGTCTCCAACAGTTTTTTCAGAGTCAGCAGTTCTTGTGCCACCCCAGACAGCGCGTCCCGCAGGGCTTTGGTGGCATCGACCTCTTCTTCCTGCGCGGTTGCCGTAGCGTCAAGCATCCGCCGCGCACCCTCAATGGTCATGCCCTGTTCGTACAACAGAAACTGAATCCGCCGCAGCAGTGTCAGGTCTGCTTCCGTGTACAGCCGTTGCCCTTTGGGCGTCCGCACAGGGCGCAGTTCGGGAAAGACTGTCTCCCAAAAGCGCAACACAAAACTTTCCAGATCCAGAAGTCTGGCTGCCTCGCCAATGCGGTATGTCCGCTCTGCGAGTACAGATTCCTGTCGAACACGGCGACGTTTCACGCATTCCCCCGCCTTGCTAGACACTTGGAGACATTGAGGCGCGTTCCAAGCGAGAAAACACCGTCACACAACACCGAGCATTGCAACAAGGTTGCGAGAACATCTCCAGGGGAACACGTCCCGCAACCTGTACGAAGGGTCACTAGAACAACGCTAAATCCGCACCCCCAGATGCTGCACCAATGATTGTGCCACCTTTTCCCGTTCCTTGTCTACCTCCGCATCCTTGAGGGTGCGGTCTGGACGACGGAAGGTCAAGCGGAACGTCAGGTTGCGCTCTGTAGAATCTTTCGGTTCATACAGATCAATCAGGGCGACCTCTTCAAGCAGCGCCAGCTTCAGGCTCTCGATGTGCTCTGTGATCGCAAAAACCGACAGCGCAGCCGGTGCCATGACCGTCACATCCCGGCGAGAAGGCGGGTAGACTGGCAGAGCCGAGAACACGATACGAGCCGAGTGGTGCAACGTTTCCAGCGTTTCCAGATCCAGTTCGGCAATCCAGATCGGCTTGCGGGCGTGGTAGGCGTCGGCAAGCTGGGTCTTGATCTGCCCGATGACGCCCACATCTGTCCCGTGAACCCGCACCCGCACACACGGTGCCAGATAGGGATGCTCTGAGACGGCCACACATTCCGGCTCAGGCAGGTGCAAAAAGCGCATGAAATGCGCCACAAGGCCGCGCATATCCACATACCCCGCGTCGATGTCCGGCTGAGGCCACGCGGTATCGAACAGTGATCCGTACACAACCATGCCAAGACGGGCGCTCTCGTGTGCGGTGGTCTGCGAGGTGGCGTCCGCCGTGAACACGTTGGCAACCTCAAACAGCCGCACCCCGGTGTTGCCGTGCGCGATGTTGACCCGGACGTTTTGCAACAGACTCGGCGCCAGCTCTGTGCGCAACACGTTCTGATCTTCCGTCAGCGGGTTGATGATGTCGATACGTCCAGCTTGTGGCAAGCCCAGCAGATCCAGATCCTTGTGCCCGACAAAGCTGTAGTTTTCCGCTTCGTTCAGTCCCAGTCCACTGCCCCATTTTTTGATGCGGGACAGGAAGGAAAAGCGCGATTCCGGCACGCCAAAGCGTTCAAGCGGACGGTTCACGGCAGGCAAGGTTTCAGGAATGGTGTCCATGCCCTTGACGCGGGCTATTTCTTCAATGAGATCCACTTCGCGGCTCAGATCCTGACGCCAGCTTGGTGTGGTCACCTGCCACGTTGCGCTCTGCTCCGGTGTCCCGGTCATGGTGATGTCGCACCCCAGACGGGTGAGGGTGTCCGTACAGAAGAGCGCGTCCACATCCATGCCCAGCAGATCCACGGTGCGCTTGACCCGGAACGGTGCAACGGGTGCAACCCACGCGCCAGATTCGAGCCGACACACCCCTGTGCGCACCTGACCACCAGAAAACGCTGCCATCAGGCTTGCAGCCCGGTTCATGGCATAGACGGAACCAACCTGATCCACACCGCGTTCAAAGCGGTAGGATGATTCGCTCGACAACGCCAGACGCCGCGCGGTCTTGCGGATGGTACCGGGACGGAAAACCGCGGTTTCGAGCAGCACATTGCGGCAACTGTCCGTGATTTCAGTCTCCAGTCCACCCATGACGCCAGCCAGCGCCACGGGTTTAACCCCGTCACGGATGAGCAGATCTGTGCTCTTCAAGATCCGTTCCTGACCATCGAGCGTCACAATGCGTTCGTCATCGTGCGCCAGCGACACTTCGATCTGCCGACCTGCCAGCTTGTCGCGGTCAAAGGCGTGGAGCGGCTGCCCCAGTTCCATCAAAATGAGGTTGGTCACGTCCACGATGTTGGAAACAGGACGGACGCCCACAGCGTGCAACCGGTGCCGGATGCGCATGGGCGAAGGTTTGATCGCCACACCTTCCACAAGGCGCAACTGATACAGCGGGCACAGCGCACCTTGTGGCACCCGCACCGTCCATTCCGACGACCAGTCCGCGCCCTGCTCGTCCACACACACGGAAGGCAAGGTCAGCGGCAGTCGGAAGGCAAGCGCGGCTTCTCGCGCCAGACCGATGACAGACAGGCAGTCTGCGCGGTTGGGCGTGATGCCGATTTCAAGGATTTCCGTATCCAGATCCAGCGCATCAATGAGGCGTTCGCCAACGGTAAAGGTTTCAGGCAGCACCATGATGCCGCTGTGATCTTCAGTCAGCCCCAGTTCACGCTCCGAACAGATCATGCCAAACGAGGGGACACCGCGCAGCTTGGCTTTCTTGATGACCACCCCATCGGGCATGGTGGTTCCGACCAGCGCCACAGGCACCTTCTGCCCCGCCGCCACGTTGGGCGCGCCACAGACAATGGTCAGCACTTCCCCTTGTCCCGCGTCCACCGTACACACGGCAAGGTGATCCGAATCCGGGTGGTTTTCGCGTGTGAGGACATGCCCCACCACAATATCGCGGATGGCATCATACGGGTGCTTCAGATCCTCAAGCTCCAGACCAAGCATGGTCAGGCGATCCCCAAGCTCCTGCGCACTGGCCTCCAGCGGCACAAATTCACGCAACCATTTGAGACTTAACAGCATTGTCAATCCTTTTTAGAGCCTCCGGCGGTTTAAGGAGCTACCGCCCCTTAAAAATCCCTGTTCGAGGGGCATGATGCCCCCCGAACCCCCTCAGTATGGGGCGTTGAGGCTTCTTGTACGACTCGTCAGAGTAAAAGCGTCTACCTACGCAAACTGGTGCAAAAAGCGGACATCGTTTTCAAAGAACATCCGCAGATCGCCGATGCCATACTTGAGCATGGCAATACGCTCAATCCCCAGACCGAAGGCGAATCCGGTAACAGCTTCCGGGTCATACCCCACAGCCTTGAAAACTTCTGGGTCAACCATGCCGCAACCGAGGATTTCAAGCCATCCTGTCCCCTTGCACACCCGACAGGTACTCCCGTCAACATGCCCGCGCCCGCCGCACATGCAGCAAGAAATATCAGCTTCGGCGCTGGGTTCCGTGAAGGGGAAGAAGCTCGGACGGAAACGGATTCTGGTATCTGACCCGAACACCGAACGCATGAACGCCGTCAGCGTTCCCCGCAGATCCGCCATCGTCACATGCTTGTCCACAAGCAACCCTTCCACCTGATGGAACATAGGGGTGTGCGTGATGTCTGAATCCCGACGGTACACCCGCCCCGGCGCAATGACCGCCACAGGCGGCTTCTGGCGCAACATCGTCCGTACTTGCAAGGGCGAAGTGTGCGTGCGCAACACAATCCCGTCAGAAACATACAAGGTGTCTTGCATGTCCCGCGCCGGGTGGTCAGGCGGCATGTTCAGCGCCTCAAAATTGTGATAATCCGTCTCCACTTCCGGGCCGGAAACAATGTCGTATCCAAGACCTTTGAAGATAGAGCAGATTTCTTCCATCACCAGCGTCACCGGATGCAACGAGCCTTGCCACGGCAGACGACCGGGCAATCCCGCGTCAAACCGCGACAGCGCCGCAGCTTCCGCAGCAGCGTCGAGTCCGTCCTTCTTCCCTTCAAAAAGGGCCGTCAGGCTTTCCTTGACCCGATTGGCAGTCTGCCCTAGCAAGGGGCGCTGGCTCGGCTCAAGTTCAGGCAGGTGCGCCATGATGCGGGCAACACGCCCTTTGCGTCCGAGAAAATCAACCCGAAGCGCTTCCATTTCCTGTAACGAAGAAGCCTGATCCAGGCCCTTTTCAAGTTCCGGGATCAGGCTTTCAAGTTCCGTGAGAAGATCCATCTGGCATAACCTATCGGCAAGAATGACAATCCTGCCTCTTTTGCTTATAGAAAATCCGAATGATTGGGGGCAACCTCCACTACCTAGCACATCAAAACAACCTTGTAAATCCGCAAGAGACGCGAGTCGGAAGATAGACAAGGGGCATGGGGGCTGGTAAAACGCAAAGCGAAACCTGCACCCCTGCGAGGAAACCATGCGTACCTATACCATAGATGAGCTTGACGCGACAACGGTTCAACATCTGGAAGAACGGCTGCTCGAAGCGGGCTATGCCTCTGACATAGAAAAACTTTTCTGGTTGCCGCTTGAAGAAGACCAGCTTTCAGCCCTGCAACAGGAACACAAGGAATCGTGCGGGCCACACTGTCTGGCGCTCGAAGTGCTTGAAGACGGCGTGCGTCTTGAATTGCTTATCCGTGCCAAAGGGCGGATGCGTTGCGAATGCGTCCACTACGCCTCACCAGAAACACAACAAGCCGTGATAGCACGCCTGAACGCGCTGCTTGAGGCCATCCAGACTGACGAACTCGAACACGTTTTTGGGACGTGCTGCTGAAAAAAGCGGAAAGAAGCGAACCTGTACAAACAACAGATTCCCCGGTTGCTCTGTGAACAATCGGGGAATCTGTGCAACACCTGCACTGTGCTAGAGCGTTTTCATTTTGAAAATACTCTAGAAAACGATTTTGACTTGTTCTTCGTCTTTGTCCAGACGACGCCCAACCGTGCCGATGACCCATGCGCCTGCGTGCATGGCTTCAAGACGGCTCATGGTTTCTTCGGCGTTCTGGCTTGGAACAATGAAAATATAGCCGATCCCACAATTGAAAATTTGCAGCATCTCAGGCCACGTCAAATTGCCCTGTTCACGCAACCAGTGGAACACCGGCGGCACTGTCCATGAGGCAAAACGGACTTCCGCCGCAACGGAATTGGGAAGGATGCGCGGGATGTTGTCGTAAAAACCACCACCGGTGATGTGTACCATGCCCCGGATAGGCAACTCGCGCATGAGATTTTTCACGACATCCGCATAGATATGGGTGGGTTCAAGAAGAACATCCCGCACCGTGCGATCAGAGCCGGGGAAGATCTCGTCCGGGCCGAGTCCGCTTTTATCAAGAATCTTGCGCACAAGCGAATAGCCGTTGGAATGCACCCCTGACGAGGCCAGTCCGATGAGCACATCACCCACGCGGATGCCGGAGCCGTCCACGATCTTGGCGTTGTCAGCGATCCCAACGCAAAAACCAGCGATGTCGTATTCTCCATCCTCGTACATGGCGGGCATTTCGGCTGTTTCGCCGCCAAGAAGCGCACACCCGGCCTGTTTGCAGCCGTTGGCTATGCCAGCAATGACCTGTGTGGTCTTGTTGACATCGAGTTTCCCCGTGGCGAAATAGTCCAGAAAAAAGAGGGGACGCGCACCCTGAACAAGGATATCATTGGCACACATGGCGACAAGGTCGATACCAACGGTATCGTGCTTGTCAAAAGCGAATGCCAGTTTGAGTTTTGTGCCTACGCCGTCTGTAGAGGCGACGAGAACAGGCTCTTCCATACCGGAAAGATCCGGTTTGAACAGACCACCAAAACCGCCGATATCGGAAAGGACACCATGAATGTGCGTATCCGAAACAATGGATTTGATACGAGAAACGAGTGAATTGCCGGCATTGATATCTACTCCGGCATCGGTATACGCTTTGGCTCGCGTCAGGGACATGATCCTCTCCTCAACTTGCTTTTGTGTGGGATGTTGGTGAGAATAGGCCTTTCCCTCTTCTTGTGCAAGGGGGGTCAGGAGGCTTCCATGCTCAATAGACCTATTTTTGAACCTGTGACGACACCTGTAGACTTGGCGGCGCGTGTCACTTTTCTGACGACCTTGCGTCTGTTTTGGCTCTGCACCTTGACATTACTGAGCCTGTCCGTTTTTGCATCGTCCGTCTTCGCCGCTGAAGACAACGCTTCTGTCCTGTCAACGCGCCCGGAAGGGGTGTTCATCGGCAAAGATTCGGCGGGCGATGAGGTGATGATCGCCACCCCGCCGCGCCAGCCAGCGCAGCAACAACCACAGATACCCTACATTGTCCCTGAAGTTCAAGTCCCCTACATCCCGCAACCGCCCAGACCGCCCTATGTGGTTCCGGGCACAGGAACGCAAGTGTATCCGGGCTACCCCGGCTACCCCGGACTGCCGGGGCATCCCAACTATCCCGGACATCCCAATTATCCGGGACATCCGAATTATCCCGGACATCCCAATTATCCGGGCGGTCGTCCTCCGTATCCCGGCCCCGGTGGGCATCCCGGTGGGTATCCGCCACCACCACCGCCTGACTATCCCGATTAC
>JAVVPW010000038.1:0-14119 GCA_036655575.1 Bilophila sp. | reverse complement strand
GCCTCCGTGTGTACACGGTCTGTGTACAAACTTCAAGCATAAGCGCCTTATATCCGTGTGCTTTCTTGTATTTCAAGCACTTACAGTCACATGGTAGCAAGGGAGGGAGTTGAACCCCCGACACTGCGGGTATGAACCGCATGCTCTAACCAACTGAGCTACCTTGCCAGACGAAAAACGCACAAGCTGATGTTCTGCGATTGTCGTGAGAACGGACTAATACCGCATTCGGTGGAGCTTGGCAAGTCTTTTTTGCGTATTGCTTGTAAAAAATTTGGGCTTCAGGCGTTGGCAACAGCAAACCACCAGTAGAGCAGAGCCACACAGAGCATGGTTGTTGCGCGCAAAAGTTGATTGATGACAAGCAGTTTGAGGGCAAGTCCGGGCTTGTAGTAGCCAGCGTAGGCCGGAAACTGGTGCCTGATAGCCCGCATGGGCGTGGACAGCACATTGCCGATGAGCAGCGCCAGAATCACTTCACTTGAAGTCAGCCCACCCATGTGCAACGCCGAACCCGCCGCAGAAAGAGACGCTCCGATTTCAGCGGCAAGGCTCAACAGCACGATCCCCAGCGCCTCAGGACGCATCAGGCTCATCCACGGCAGATGCGCGGACAGCCATGTTTCCAGACTCCGAAAAACATCGTACCGCTGCAAAACGTACATCAGAATATAGACAGGAACGGTGAACAGCACCAGATTGGGAAGGCGCCGGCGAAAGCGCGTCCACGCCGTCCGACAAGCGCGCTGCAAGGTGACAGGTTCGCGCTTCAGACGGCACTCGACACAGATACCAGCAACAGGAGGCAGGAGCAGACGCCCAAGGGCAACCGTAAACAACGTCCGGGCGGCGGCGGCACCGAGCGTCAGCCCTGTGTACACCAGCGCCGGGAAGCCAAGCACAGGCCAGAGCAGAAAGAGCATGGTCGGCAAATGCACAATATAGGACGGCAGGCTATTGAAGAGGTTGGCGAGCACAAGCTCACGCAAGGACATCTCGCCACGCTCGTGGCTCTCGGAGAGCATCGCGTTGGCGGCTGACGGCGAAAAAAACGCCAGCGAGAACGACGCCCCGGCGGCTTCGCCCAGATGCCCCAGCCGGATGAGTGGCGCAGAAAGACGCGCCAAAGGCTGTGTCCAACGCAACGCCTCAACAACATTGGCGATCAGCAATCCAAAGCACAGCGCAAGAAGCAGCCGAACGAGCGGTTGCACAAGCGTAGCCCAGAGGGCTGGGAAAACAGAACTATCCATGGTGCGGCAATAGCATATCCGTCTCGCAGACGCCAGAGCATTCCACAGTCGCACCCTCCAAAGGCGTGTGGTTCCCATTGTGTGATGCGACAAATTCGTGTAGATTCTTCTCGTGACAAAGCCATAGCTTTCTCTCGTTCTCACTTCAAACGCATTCGTCCAGGAGGTTTCCCATGCTGATTCGTGAATGGATGACCGGGGACGTCATTACCGTGACTCCTGAAACATCCATGCTCAAGGCTTCAAAGCTCATGAAGGATCATGGCATCCGCCGTCTTCCCGTGGTGGATGACTCGAAGCATGTGATCGGCATCGTATCCGACAGGGATGTGAAGGCTGCTTCTCCCTCTAAGGCAACGACGCTGGACATGCACGAGCTGTATTATCTGCTCTCTGAAGTCAAAATCAAAGACATCATGACGCAAAAGCCCTTTACCATCCGCGACAACGAAACCGTGGAGATGGCGGCTGTGCTCATGGAAGAAAAGAATTTCGGCGGACTTCCCGTGGTCAACGCTGAAAACATTCTTGTGGGCATCATCACAGATCATGATATTTTCAAGGTGCTCATCGACATCAGCGGCGCTCGTGAAGGTGGCATTCAGCTTGCGTTCCTTCTGCCTGACAAAACAGGCATCCTCTGCCCTGTTTTTGACTCCCTGCGTGAATTTGGGGCAAATGTCCTGTCCGTGCTCACCTCCCGGAGTAAATCACAGTGCGGCTCTAGCCACGTCTACATCCGCTTGCACCCGATGGACGCCGACAAAGAAAAAGCTCTTCTCGAATACATGAAAAAATCAATGCCCCTCGAATACTGGGTCGATGACGAGATGCACCCACTGTAAACAGCAAACAAAAGACGAAGAAGAGGGGGACTTTGGTAAAAAAGTCCCCCTTCTTCAATGTGAAAAAGACTCTCTGCTCTAGGTCTGCCTCAATGTATGACTATCTTTACAAGTCGGTGGTGCCATGATTTGTGGCATGAGCAAGCATAAGAAAGAGACGCTTTAACAGCGCTTATGGTGTCTATAGAGAAATGTAAGCGTATGACGGCTATGCAATAGAGTTTTTAAACAATATTGATGGTACAAGCTATATACTATACAGTTTTGGAGCTGAAGAATGCTTACAGCATTGGAATTATTTGCGGGTGCAGGCGGATTGGCATTAGGTTTAGAGAAAGCTGGATTTCATACTATCGCTTTTATTGAGTCAGATAAAAATGCAGCAGAAACACTAAAGAAAAATCGTCCTGAGTGGAATGTTATTTGTGAAGATATTGCAAACATTTCAAATCTGAATCTGGAAGAATATTTTTCTATCCCAAAGGGAAGTCTTGATTTATTGTCTGGAGGCGCTCCATGCCAATCGTTTTCATATGCAGGAAAACGCCTTGGTCTGGAAGATGCCAGAGGGACATTGTTTTATCACTACGCAACGTTTTTAAAAAAGATGCAGCCAAAAATGTTTTTGTTTGAAAATGTTCGAGGTTTGCTCAATCATAATCATGGTAGAACATACGAAACGATCTTAGCCATTTTTGAAGATGCAGGCTATTCCATACAAAAAAAAATACTCAATGCGTGGAACTACAGTGTTGCGCAGAAAAGAGAAAGATTGCTCACTGTAGGAATCAGAAATGATTTGGTTGGAAAAGTTACATTTACTTTTCCAAAAGAACATACGCATAAACCGGTTTTGAAAGAAGTGCTTTTGAATGTTCCCCAAAGTGCTGGTACACAATATTCTGAAGAGAAAAGAAAAATCTTTCAACTTGTACCCGCTGGAGGCTATTGGAAAGATATACCGGGACATATAGCCCAAAAGTATATGAAAACGTGTTGGAATATGACTGGTGGTCGCACGGGTATTTTGCGCAGATTGAGTATGGAAGAACCTTCATTGACGGTGCTTACTTCACCAAGCCAAAAACAGACTGATAGATGCCACCCTGATGAGGCAAGACCCTTTACAGTGAGAGAAAACGCTCGTTGTCAGAGTTTTCCTGATGATTGGGAGTTTTGTGGAAGTGTGGGGCAGCAGTACAAGCAGGTTGGCAATGCGGTACCTGTAAACCTTGCATACGCAGTGGCGTTAGAAATAGAAAAAGGGCTGGGGGGGAAGCAATGTGGGGATTAGAATTTATATCAGAAAAAGATTTTACTAAACATGTGTATGCAACGATCCAAAAATACGATGAAAAATTGGAATCATTCGATTTAAAAAGATTCAATACCAATATTATTGATCCAATCAAATTGATTTTTGATAAAACAGTCTATCATTCTTCTTGGGAAGAAATAATACGGAATGAAATATTTCGTCAGCGCGACAAATCAAATAATAATGATATTGGCTATTTCCATCAGAACTTTTTTTCTTATATTGCTGGATGTACTGTCCCAGATAAAGGTTGGGACGTTATTTATACAAACCCCAAAGGCATTACACTTCCGGGTGGTGGATTTGTTCATACTGTTTATGTTGAAATGAAAAATAAACACAATACAATGAATTCATCTGCGGCTGGAAAGACATACATCAAGATGCAAAGGAAATTGCTTGAAGATGATGACTGTGCCTGTTTCCTTGTAGAAGCAATTGCTAAAAAATCACAAAATAGTACATGGAATCCTACAGTAGATGGGGAAAAAAAGCCGCACAAATTGATTCGCAGGCTTAGTATGGATCAGTTCTATGCGATCACAACGGGTGTAGACGATGCTTTTTATCAGATGTGTATGGTTCTTCCTGATATTATCAGGAATGTTGTTACCCATTCTGCAAGCTCACTTGTTCCACATGACACAGTCTTAGAAGAACTGAAGACAATTGCAAAAGAAAAGCCGTTTAGCACACAAGAAATATCTTTTATAATGGCTGTATATCTTTTGGGTTTTCATTCATACCTTGGATTTGACACACAAGAAAAATAACGTTGTTTGGCTCTCTTCGGGCTTGAGAGCCTTTTCAAAATGAAAATCCCCCCGCCTCTGGCAGGATTCTTCATACAAAAAAGCCTGCCGCATTTTCTGCAACAGGCTGATTTTATTCATATGGCGGAGAGGGTGGGATTCGAACCCACGTACCAGCTACTAACCGGTAACTCGATTTCGAGTCGAGCGCGTTACGGCCACTTCGCTACCTCTCCGTCCAGCGATGGTGTATACGGGATATTGACAGAAAGAGCAAGCGTTGGGTGGCGTCAAAAACGGGTCTGCGTCTTCTGTGCGTAGGCGTCGAGCAGGCGTTGGGCGTGCTTTGGAGCGAGTTTTTTGATGTCGTACTGGTCAAGGATGGTCTGGCGGGCGGCGGCACGGATGGGATTCATGACGGAAGAGCGTTGCAGCAGGCCGATGACGGTTTGTGCGAGCGCGGTTTCATCGCCAAAACCGCACAGAAAACCGTTTTCGCCGTGTCGGATCACTTCACGCACCGGTTCTGTGTCGGATCCGGCAAGCAGGCACCCACAGCTCATGGCCTCGAACAGCCCGGAGGACAGCGCAAAGGGCGCGGTCAGGTACACATGCACGGTGGAGGCGCGCAGCAGGCGGCGGTAGTCTTCATACGGACGAAAGCCCAGGAAATGGACGCGGTTGCGCTCTGCGGGGGTTAAAAAGGCCAGACTATCGGACAGTGCGCGATCCGATGCCTCGTCGCTTTCCTTGCGTCCGGCAGCCATGATCAGCACATGGCAGGCTGGGCGTGCTGCAAGCAGCAGCGGCAGGCTCCGCGCAAAGTGTGGAAAGCCTCGAAAAGGCTCCAGACTGCGCCCAGAATACGTCACAAGCTCAGGAACATCGGTCATATCGCACCCGTCCACAACAAAGCGTTCGTCCGGGGCTGGAGAAAAAAAGTCTGTATCAATACCCTGATGCAACACCTGTATTGATTTTGCAAACGCTGCTGGGAATTGAGCCTTCTGCCAGTTGGTGGAGGTGACGGCGAAATCGCAATCAAACAGCGCGTTGAACTGACACAGATTGCGCACCCGACCGGGCGCGAAGTCTGCCGGAGAACGGGACGCGCCGCGAGAAAAAAAGTTGTAATTCACACCCTTGGTGTAAAACCAGTCGGCGTAGACCGCGCGAAAGGCTTCAGGAAAGATGTCGGCAACATAGAATCCACTTCCTGCTCCGGCAGAGGCGCAGACAATATCTGGATGAAAGCCCTCGTGTTGCAGGCGGAGAAGGGCGTTGGCGACATTGGCACCCCGGCGCAACGCAAGCAGGATTTCCCGTTCCGCGCTGTCGGTACTCGCAACGCCTTGAGGCGCTGACACGAGCAGTCGCCGGACGCCGGGAATCCTGATTTCCCGGCGGTGGCGTTCGGAAAGAAACAGCACGGTTGTTCCCGGCAGGGCGCCAAAGTGTGTCGCAATATGCTGAAATGGCCCCGGAAAGCTCTGATGAATGAACAAGATACGCATGTTTTCTCTCTTTTCAAAAGAACGTGCCGTAGTCTCTACTGCGAGAGCGTTTTCATTCTGAAAAGGCTCTACTGCGCCTCTTGAAGGGTCTGTACAAACTGTTCCCCGCTCGGACTGTGCAGAAACGTTTGCAACAGCAAGACAATCTGGGGATCAAAAAGCGGCGGCTCAACAGACAGAATGTGGAGCGCGTCCGGTACAGATTTGGCCATGCGATACGACCGGGGGCGTACGAGGGCGCAAAACGTATTCGCTACAGCAAGGATACGGGCATGGATGCCGATCTGATCGCCTTTGAGGTGGCGGGGGTAGCCTGAACCGTCCAGACGTTCGTACATCTGACAGATGGCCTCAAGTACGGGCATCCCAAAGTCCATATCGGCAAGTATTTCATGGGCGTAATCGACATGCTTTTCAAGCTGCACCCGTTCTTCTGGCGTGAGTTGTCCCTGTTTGGTCAGCAGGGTGTGCGGGAGCTGAATCATGCCGATCTGAAACAGATTTGCAGCGATCAGCACGGTTGTTTTGTCAATTGAGCCAAGCCCCAGGGACTGCACAAGGTGTTGCGCCAGTGTCCCGGTGTGGGTTGACTGACCGCGCAGATACGGGTCAACCGCCTCAATAGCGCGGACAAGGACGGCAATGGTCTGCCGCACCATGTGCTCACTGCGTTCTTGCGCCTCCACCACTTCGGTGATGTCTTGAAACGCGGAAACCACGCCTGTGATGGTGGCGTCTTCGTTGCAAAAAGGCGCACAGACGATTTGATACGAGTTCTTTTTCCCGTTTTGGTGCATGGTTGTGGTAAAAGGTTGCATCGCGCCTTTTTGCAGCGCGTCTTGCAGGTGTTTGTCCAGACTTTTTGCAGCGTCTGGCGTGAGCATGGAAACAACGGACAGGCCAGACAGCGTTTCTGGGGTGTGCCCCAGCATGTTGGCAAAGGCCGCGTTCACATACATGATAACGGCGTTGGCGTCTGTCAGCACAAGGCCTACCGGGAACGTGCTGTTGATGCCGTCAAGAAGCTGCTTTTGTTGCGTTACGGTTTCGTACAAGACGGAAAGTTCTTTAGATACCGTGCGCTCCCGCCGCCAGACCAGCCACCACCAGAACAGCCCCAAAAGCAACAGACAAAACAGCGTTGCCCCAGATGCCGCCAGAATGACCATTGTGCGGTAGGTTTCAAACGCGGCTTGCGCGGTGGCCTGCACTGTGGTCTGGACAAGCGTCCACGGCATCCCCGGCACACCAACGCCCAGACTGAACACCAACGCCTCGGCGTTGTCGAGTCTGCGCACAGCCAGTGGCACGTCTTCACCCTCAGATGTCCAGCCCTCAAGCACAGCCAGTGCGCCGTCTGGGCGAAGTTCTTGCAAGGCCTTGTCAATCCGTTGTGTGACACGGGTGGACTGGTCATTCCCCTCTTGTGTCAGTTCCCGGAGTTTGTCCATAATATTGTAGGACAGCAGGAGCACGGACACAGGTTTTTTTTCTGAAGAAACATACTGCGGCGCAAAGACGGGGCAGGCAATGTCCATGACCAGTCCGTCTTGTGTCATGCGGGCGGGCGCGACACCGCTTTTCCCGGTTGCAAAGGCTGCTGTCACGCTCTGGCGCTGTTCCGGCGTCAAGGCAACCTTGCGCTGTGCGCCTGTGAAAAGATATTCCTGAAGCCCTTGATTGAAGGTTCGAGCGGAGGAAAAGCCCGAAAAGGTGACGAAATTCTGGAGCACCTTTTGCATGATCGGCAATTGAGACCCCAGCTCGTGCGCGGTGCCTGTTGCTGTTTCTGGTGTCGGAGCGTTCAGGAAGGGGGCGATGTTGGCACCAAGATTGTCCACTTCAGACGCGAACAGGCGGAACATATCCGAGCGTGTCAAGGCCTCCACCTGATTGAGCAGACCGCCGTACCAGACTGTCAGCGCTGCGGTTTTGCTCCGAGCTTCAGCGTCCAGACGGCTACGCACATCGCGCAGCATGGCGTCTTCACCCGAACGGATGGTCACTGTTGCGCCCATGATTGCGATGCACACCACCAGCGCGAACAGGATAGAGACAAACCAGAGTGCCCGTCTGGTATGGCGTTGTGTTGCCTGAGCCATGTTGCTTCCTTTGTATGGGGGTTCCCCGGTGAATCTCTGGTGTTAGCGTTCTCGCAGCGCGTTTTGACGTGCCTTCAGGATGGGTTTGAGAATGTAATCGAGCACCGTCTTTTTACCCGTGAGGATGTCTACAGTCGCCATCATGCCGGGGATGATGGGCAGTTCTTCTTTCTGGTACACCATGGATTTCTTTTTTGTTCTGAGTCTGACCTGATAGAAGAAATCGCCGCGCTTGTCCTCGATGGTGTCCGCGCTGATGTGCTCTAGTGTGGCCTCAAGACCGCCGTACACAGAAAAATCGTAGGCGGAGATCTTCACCATGGCCTTTTGACCGGGGTGCAGGAAGGCAACGTCAGCCGGGCGGACACGCGCTTCCACCAGCAGAGAATCGTCAAGCGGCACCACATCCATGATGGACTCGCCCGGCTTGACCACCCCGCCTACGGTGTGGACATAGATCTGCTTGACAGTCCCCCGCACAGGCGAACGCAGTTCGGTGCGTGTCACTCTGTCACTGCCCGCCGCAAGGGTTTCCTTGAGTGAGGTCAGCTCGTTGCGGCGTTTGTTGACTTCTTCGGTGATGGCAGCGTCAAGTTCCGCCTTGCGGAAGGAAATGCGCTGTTTGGCCTCCTGCTCTGCGGACTGCGCACGGGGAATCGTCGCCGCAAGCCCTTCTACATCACCTTGCAACTGCACAACTTTTTGTTCAAGACCCAAGAATTCAACGCGGGAATAGTTTTTCCGCTGCATGAGGGGGTAGGCGATATTGCGTTGTTCAACAGCGATGGCGAGACTGCGGTCAAGCTGGCGCTTGCGCGAAATAAGCTCCTGCACATCGCGTTCGCGCTGTTGAAACTGGGATTCGAGCACTTCTATTTCGGCCTTGCGCTGAGACAGACGAGCCTCATACGCCGCGAGCTGATCTTCCACCATTTGCGGGGTGCTCTGGCGCAGTTTGTCAGGAAACACAGGGGCAGTCCCGGCGAGTTCTGCTTCCAGACGGATCAACGCGGCCTGGTGTTCCTGCGAACGACTGACAGCCTCTCGGTAGCTGCTTTCTGCCAGTTCGTTGTCAAGCTGTGCCAGCGGGGTGTTTTTTTCAACGATCTGTCCTTCTCTGACCAGAATAGCCCGCACGATGCCGCCTTCAAGGTTCTGGATGGCTTGCGTGCGTTGCGAGGCAACGACATGGCCTTCGGCGTGCGTCACCTCATCAATGTTTGCCAGTGACGACCAGACCAGCAAGGACAGGAGGAGGGCGCAGACCATCAGGGACAACAGTCTGGCGCTGCCCTTTGGTTGGCGCACCAGCGCGGCGTCCACCTCGTTGACGTAGGGCAGTTCTGTAGGTGTCAGCGTCTCCCCGGACGCGGGGGGCGTTTTGGAAAAGAGCGCCTTCAGTCGTTGTATGCCTGCCGATACCATGGTCAATTGCCCCTGCTGGCGGTGGCGTCAGCGTTTGTTGCGGTCGCCCCGGTCGTACCGGTCGTACCGGTCACGTCGTAAGAAGGCTCATCCGTCTGTTTTGCGGAAGGCGCGGGACGGTGGCGTAACTGTTGCAAAACCTGATCGCGGGGGCCATCGAGCAGGATGCGCCCGCCTTCCATGACCACCAGCCTGTCCACAATGGCAAGCATACTGAGGCGGTGCGTGATGAGGATGAGGGTCTTGTTTTCCATGATCGCGCTGAGGCGTTTTTGCACGGTCTGTTCGGAGGCGTTGTCCATGTTGCTGGTCGGCTCGTCAAGGATGAGGACTTCAGGATCGCGCACCAGTGCCCGTGCAAGCCCGACCGCTTGCCGTTGTCCGCCGGAAAGCGCCTTGCCCTGTTCGCCGACCTGCGCCCCGAAGCCCGCAGGGTTGGCGCGTACAAATTCGGTCACGCCCGCCAGCGTGGAGGCGCGGAGCAAGAGATCGTCGTTGATGGTGGGGTCACCCAAGGTGATGTTGTCGCGGACACTGCCGTAAAACAGCACCACATCTTGCGTCAAAAAGCCAATCCGTCCGCGTAGATCCACGGGTGGGAGCTGGCGGATGTCCACATCGCCAAATTTTACGGCACCGCCGCGAGGCTGATACAAACCAATGAGCAGGCGCCCCAGAGTGGATTTGCCTGACCCCATGCGTCCGACAATCCCGATTTTTTCGCCGGGTTTGATCGTCAGGGACACGTTGTCAAGGGCGAGTCTTTCCGCACCGGGATAGGCAAAGGACAGGTTTTCTACCGTGAATGAGGGTTCCAGCACCCCAAAATCCACGGCGGTGCGTCCTTCCAGCTCTTCGGTCGGCAGGGACATGAGCGTGTCAAGCGAACGTAGCGACAGGCGCGAGTTCTGGAAGCGGGTGAGCAGGCTTGCCATCTGCATGAGGGGTGCAAGGGCGCGTCCAACAAGGATGTTACAGCCAATCAGCCCCCCCATGGTCAGCGTGCCCGCCGCAATGAGGTACACCCCCCAGACCACCATACCCACGGTCACAAACTGCGTGATGAGCGTGGACAGGGTTAAGGCGATGTTGCTGTATTTTCTGGCCTCATTGGTGGCTTCAGCAGAGGAGCCGACCACGGTTTCCCAGAGGCGTTGCATCCGGCTTTCCGCCATGCAGCATTTGAGCGTCTCAAGGCCGCCGACCATCTCCACCAGCAGGGCGTTTTTGAGCATGTTTTGCTTGTAGCTCTGTTCGGCACACCGTCTGGCTGCGGCTTGTAGAAACAGGCCGGACGCAAACAGAATCGGCATGGCAGCCAGCGGCAGAAACACAAGCTGACCGCCGATGAAGCCGAGGAGCAGTAAAAAAATCACCAGAAACGGCACGTCGATACACGCAAGCAAGGTGGAGGAGCTGAAAAATTCGCGCAACGACTCAAATTCTCGAAGATTGTTGACAAGTGCCCCGGTGGATTCGGGTTTGACATCAAGGCGCATGGACAGCACCTTGCGCACCAGTTCGCTGGAAATGACCACATCGGCGTTGCGTCCGGCTACGTCCACGAAATAGCTTCGCAAGGTGCGCAACAAAAAGTCAAACAGGTAGGCGATGACAACGCCGATCGCCAACGCCCACAGGGTGTCTGTGGCGCTGTTTGGGATCACGCGGTCATAGACGTTCATCACAAACAAGGGGGTGAGCACGCCGAGGGAGTTGATGACGACGCTTGCAAGCGCCACATGCTTGTAGATGGGCATGTAGTGGAGCAGGGCGTCCCAGAACCAGCGGCGGTGTCTGGTCTCGCCAAGGCCGCTGACCCGCTGATCCATAGGCGGAACGAGCGTGGCAAAAAGCGCGTACCCCGAATAGTCTGTTGCAAGCTGATCGAGCGGGACAGTTTGCGAGATTTCGCCGTTTTCGGGAAAGATGACATTGGCCGTGCTGTCTTGCATCTGTGTCAAGACGCACGCTCGGTCGTTGGTCAAAAGCAGGATGCAGGGCAGGGTCAGAGCTGGGATCTTGTCCAGTTTTTCGCGGTAGAGGATACGCCCTGAAAGTCCGGCGCGTTCTGCCGCACGCAAGCACGCTCCCGGTGTCACTTTTCCCATCCCCGCCAGTCCCGCCAGCAAAAATTCGGCAGAAACGGGCTTGCCGCGTAGCCGGAGCAGGGTGGAGAGACTCCGAAGCAGCGGCGGCATGAAGCTGACTTCTGCCGGAGACAGCGGCCCCACGCAAAGAGGCGCGGGCACGGCAAGGTCTTTGTCCTGCAAAGCCGCAATCGCTGCTGGGTCTGGTGCGCCGGTCATGGGATTCCTTTGTCATCAAAACACGTTTTTGGGGGAAGGTTTGCGCGGGATACCCGGCTTCACCTTCCCCCAAAAGATACACTGAGTGGGTCTGCAAGGAAAGACGTGTCACTCATCCAAATTTTTCATTTCCTTCCAACCGCGCTGGCTCTTTTGGTCGTCACCCGGTGCGGTGTTCAGGTTTTTGGTGTCGATGTGCAGTTCTTGCAGCAGGACACCCGCGAGTGCGTACATGCGGTAGCCGCCCACAAGGATATTGCCGCGTGCGGTTGCGGCTTGGGTGGAGGAGTTGAACAGTTCGCTTTCAGCGTCGAGCACATCGAGCAGACTGCGTTGTCCGATCATGAACTGTTCCAGATAGGAGTCTCGCGTCTGGGTGTTGAAGCCGATGGCGTCGGTGTAGTGTCCGTATTGTTCGGTAGCGGAAATGTAGCCTGTCCAGGTGTCTTCGACTTCAAGTTTCAGGGAGTCGATGAAGTCGTACAGGAACTGGCGAGACTGCCGCACACGCGCCAGCGCGGCCTTGGTTTCTGCGGCATCCGCACCGCTGTTGAACAGGTTCCAGCGCACGGTACCCATGACGTCAAAGCTCGATGTCCACTGATTGCCCGGCCCGCCGCGATCGCTGTAGTTGGGGCCAGCTTCAAGGTTGATGGTCGGCTGATAGGCAGATTCAGCGAGTTCCTTGTTGCCAACGGCAGCGCGAACATCGTTGAGGTAGGCGTTTACCTTGGGATTGCTCTTTTTGGCGATCGCAAAAATGGTTTCAGGGCCATCGTACAGAGGGTCTGGGAGTACGATGGGGTCAAGCTGTGCGGGTACGGGTGTGCCTGTGATGCGGCGGTAGGAGTCTTCCCCTTCACGCAACGAGGCGCGGGCTTCAGCAAGTGTGGACAGCGCCCGCGAGAGGCGCCCTCTGGTCTGGCTCACATCCGCCATGGTATCAGCGCCCATGGCTTCACGGTCTTTGGAGGATTCCAGAATTTCGCGGTGGCGATCGACGTTTTTGGTGGCAAGAGTAAAGATTTCACGGCGGCGCAACAGGTCGATGTGCGCGATGATAGCGTCAAGTGCCAGCGTGGTGGCGTTGTCAAAAACACGGTCTGTGACAGAATCGACGGTTGATTCAGCGGCACGGACGCGGCTACGGGTGGCGTAGCCGTCCCAGAGGGGCTGTACGAGGGTGAGCCCCAGATTGCTTGCCCGGTGCATGTCCGAATCAGCGTTTGCAGCGCGGGTTGTGGTGTCGCTCAAGCGGCTGCTCCCGGCGCGTCCAGCAAAATCAAGCCGTGGCCCCCAGCCAGCTTCGGCTCGGCGCAGTTCGTGGACG
The DNA here is from genome assembly GCA_036655575.1 of Bilophila sp. Lineage (GTDB taxonomy): Bacteria > Desulfobacterota > Desulfovibrionia > Desulfovibrionales > Desulfovibrionaceae > Bilophila. The sequence continues at coordinate 1,271 of JAVVPW010000038.1, read as the reverse complement.
ACAACTTCCCTGTTTTCCTGAATGGTTTTCAAACCACGGTGGTGTTTTAATGTGGCGTTGATTGAATCTTGAATGGTAACAGGCTGCTGTTCAGACGCCGCCCGCACATCCGCTTGCCAGATCAGGCCGCAACAAAGCAACCCTGTCATGAGCGATAAAACACGCATCATTATACCTCACACCGTGTAAAAAATCGTTAAAAATTCCGCCGTTGCACAAGAATAGTGAAGGATTGTCATCCTTCAAGAGGGGTAAACAGGTATCAGTTGCCTTTTTGTACAACAGGGTGTCATCGGTTGCGCATGGGGTGCATGGCAAAAATCAACCTGTTGACTGATATCTGGTCTCCCGGTTGCGTATTTACATAATATAACAAAGGAAAGCAAGCCTGAACGCTCTCTTGGCTTAAAGACTTTTTTGTTTGAAAAGGCAATGAGAAAGAACAAAACGGCGCGTCTTTAAAAGTGAAAAAATATCGAAAAAGAGAGTGAATCTCGTTTGTTATATCTTGTGCATAAAAAGATGGTGCGCGCTTTTTTTGGGCAGAAGGCTTGACGTTTTTCCTCCTCCGCACTATGTTGAAAGCGGATTCTGACACGCTCGTGTTTTCTTCGGATACTATCCGGTTGCGGGTCTGGAATACCGGTGGACAGCCTGCGTGTTCGCCCTCTTATCAGCTTCTTTGGGTTGTTCCTGTTGTCTGGGACGCCTGGGAAGAGTCATTTCTCCCTCCTCCTCTGATCCTTTTGAGAAAGTCGCGCTGTGGCGCGGGCTTTTCTTTGGCGTTTTGCAATCCATAAGAACGCGATAGAACTCTTTTTGTAGGGAGAACATCATGGCGGATATCACGCTTGTCAGACCGGCTCCGGGTGAGCACGCTGTTGTTGAAAATGTTGCGGACGCACGCCTTGAGTTTGCTTTCCCAGCGGATGCAGCGACACTTGAACGCACAGGTGACAACCTCGTTTTTACGTTTGATGACGGTAGCACACTGACGCTGAACAATTTTTATACCGCCTATACCAAGGAATCGCTGCCAGACTTTATCATTGAAGGGGAGACCATCCCCGGCACGCAGTTCTTCGCCGCGCTAGGTGAAGATTTGCAACCTGCCGCAGGCCCTGCCGCTGCTACGCCTGCCCAAGGCGCTGGGGGACGTTTTCAGGACTACGCCAACGCGGCACTCATAGATGGTATCGACCGTCTGGGTGGGCTTGATCTTGGTTTGAACAACGCCCCGCAAGAAGACACCACGCTCAATGGCCTTGGCA
>JAVVPW010000037.1:2753-14512 GCA_036655575.1 Bilophila sp. | reverse complement strand
GTGTCTTTTTGCGATGCCGCAGGCTGTTGCGCCGGGGGCTGCTGCTGATGCACAGGAGCTGCGGCTTGACCCGCAAACTGCCCTGCCTGTCCCGTTTGCGGCATACCCTGCGGCATTCCGGGTTGCTGGCCTTCTGTACCGGGCGCGCCGGGAACGGCAGGTGCGCCGGGATCAGCAGGTGCGGCGCCGTCCAGATTCAAATTCATGTCAAACTGCGTGGCAATGGTCTGAAGCGCGGCGTGGTGCGTGTTGACGCGCTGGGCAAGTCCGGGCAGACCGCCAGCCGAGGCCGTAGCGTTGTTAAAATCGTCGATCTGTCCCCGCACAGCGCCCATTTCCTGACGCAAGGACTGCACTTGCGCCCAAGTGTCTGCTTGCGCGGGTTGCACGCCAGAGAGCTGGCTGTTCATCATCTGGAGTTGCTGTTCCTGTTGCGCCAACCGCGCCTGCATGGAATCAACCTGATTCTGGTTCACGCACCCTGTCAGTGCGAGGGTTCCCATGAGCATGGGAGCGAGGAAGAAGGCCGATTTCATAGAGTTTTTTTTCATGACGACACCTTGCAAGTTAGGAAAGGTCTATAAATAGCCTCTTTACCAAGAGAGCACAACCTTATTTCAACGTCCGTGCCCGCCGCCACCCGAACAGAAGATAGCACACCCCGCCCAGAAAGGGAACAAAGACACACAGAAGCATCCACAGCATCCGCTCAAGCGGGGACGCAAAGCTGTGCCTGTAGGCATCCCAGATGCCCAGCAGATTGAGCACAGCAGGCACAAAGAGCAACGCAAGCTGCCAGGCATTCAGGGAAAACAAGGTCATGTTGAGGCCTTTTTCATCTTTTTTTCATCATTCCTGTCTGCCATAAACGCAGACAGACCAAAAACGCGCCGCAACAAATAGCGATGTCAGCAACGTTGAACGCTGGCCAGTGCCACTGCCCAACATAGAAGTCAAGGAAATCCACAACCGCCCGAAAGCGCACGCGGTCAATAAAATTCCCGATCGCACCGCCAAGGACAAGACCAAGCCCGGCAAAAAGCGCGTTCTCGTGTTTTGGCGACGAGCGAACCACGCTCAAAATCATCCCAACCGCCAGCAGTGTGGCGCCACAAAACAGCCAGAATTGCCATTCGATGTCCGAACGGTTTAAAAAACCGAAGGCCGCACCGCGATTGCGCAGGTGAACCAGATCAAAGAAGCCCGTAAGAACCGGCACAGAGCCGTACTCAGGCAGGGCTTCCATGACCCAGAACTTGCTCAGTTGATCGAGAAGCAGCACCAGCCCTGTCATACGCAACAGGATGCTGTAGCGGTTGTCTTTACGCACTACACGCCCCACCCATGTTCGTCATGACCGCAGCACAACGCGGGCACAAGGTCGGATACGCCGGGTCTTTGCCCAGCTCAGTGCTGTAAATCCAGCAACGCTCACACTTGACTCCCGCCGCACCAGCTACAGAGACCACCAGCTTGCCGTATTCGGGTATTTCCACGGCGACACCGGTTGTAGTGTGCTCGACAACACCCGCAGCCGGTGCCTCGGTCAGCGCCGCCAAGCGCAACTGCGACACAATGCACACCGCACGCAGATTGGTACCCACATGTTGCAACAAGGACAACAGTTCAGGTTCCACATACAGCGTCACCGCTGTATCCAGCGCGTGCCCCACAGTTCCGGCTTTGCGCAAGGGTTCAATAGCGCGTGTCACTTCTGTACGCACGGCAAGCACAGCTTCCCAGCGCTTGCGGTCGGCTTCGTCCAGCAAGAACGCATCCGCTTCGATTCTGGGCAACGCAAAAACACTCGACGCCCCCCCTTCTGTACCGGGGCGCAAGGCTTCAGGAACGTACTTGTACACTTCTTCCGCTGTAAAGCTCAGTACCGGCGCCATGTCTTGCACCAACAACAACAAAATATGGTACAGCGCGGTCTGGGCTGAACGCCGTTCCTGACTCTCTGGGGCCGACGAATAGAGCCGATCCTTCAGAATATCCAGATAGAACGCTGACAGATCCGTAGAGCACAGATTGTGCAAGGTATGGAAGACCTTGTGGAATTCGTATTCCGTATAGGCGGCTTGCACCTTTTGATGCGCCCGCGTTGCCACATCGAGAGCGTAGCGGTCGAGCGGGTCCATATCCTTGACAGCCACAAGGTCAGCAAACGTCAGATCTTTAATGTTGCCGATGAGATAGCGGCAAGTGTTTCTGATCCGACGGTAGGCGTCCACCAGCCGATTGAGGATTTCGTCAGAAATACGGATGTCTTCGCGGTAGTCCACCGACGAAACCCACAGGCGCAGGATTTCCGCGCCGTATTTGTCGATGATCTGTTGCGGCGCGGTCACATTGCCGATGGATTTGGACATCTTGCGCCCTTCGCCATCCACCACATAGCCATGCGTGAGCACAGCCTTGTACGGCGGCACACCCCGCGTTCCCACGGACGCCAGCAACGAGGAGTGGAACCAGCCACGGTGCTGATCTGACCCTTCAAGGTACAGATCCGCCGGGAAGCCGAGTTCAGGGCGCTGTTCCATGACCGCCGCAAAGCTCGTTCCCGAATCAAACCACACGTCAAGGATGTCGGATTCGCGTTTCCAGTGCTTCCCGCCGCATTTAGGACAGGTCAGGCCTTCCGGGAGCACGTCTTCCAGGTCGGCTTCATACCAGTAGTCGCACCCGGTGGGGTGCTTGGCAAAACGGGCGGCTATTTCGCGCATCCATGTGGGATCATTCCACGCTTCGCCGCAATCTTCGCACAACAAGGCAAGGATCGGAACCCCCCACAGCCGCTGCCGGGAGATACACCAGTCCGGTCGAAATTCGATCATATTGTAGATACGGTCTTCGCCCCATGACGGAATCCATTGCACGTCTTCACGGATAGCGTTGAGGGCGCGCTTGCGCAGATCATTGCCTTCCATGTTCACAAACCATTGTGTGGTTGCCCGGAAGATGACGGGCTTCTTGCACCGCCAGCAGTGCGGGTAGGAGTGCGTGATGGCAACATGCCCCATCAGATTGCCGACTTCCTTCAGCTTTGCGATCACATGGGGGTCGGCTTCTTGCACGGGCATCCCGGCGAAATATTCCACCACTTCCAGATACCGCCCCTGATCGTCGAGCGGTGAATACACGTCGATCCCGTACTTGAGGGCGACTTCGTAGTCTTCGCGTCCGTGTCCCGGCGCGGTGTGGACGCAACCGGTACCAGCATCAAGCGTCACATGGTTGCCAAGGATGAGCAGGGATTCGCGGTCGTAAAACGGGTGACGGGCTTTGAGTCTGTCGAGCTTATCCCCGGTAGCGGTCGCAAGAATCGTGATGCCGTCGGCGTTCCATTTGCACGCCTGTCCCACGCTCTCGACCAGTTCAGAGGCCATGACGTACTGATTACCATCGTATTCGACAAGCGCGTACTCAAATTCCGGGTGCAGCGCCACCGCCATGTTGCACGGCAATGTCCACGGTGTTGTCGTCCAGATGATGACGAACGCGCGCTCAGGATCAGCTTGCGGGAACACGGTGCGCAACCTTGCGTCGTTGAGCGGAAAGCGGACATAGACTGAAGGCGAACGATGGTCAGCGTATTCCACTTCAGCTTCAGCCAGCGCGGTCTGACAAGAACAGCACCAGTAGATGGGCTTTTTACTGCGTACCACGTTGCCTTTTTCCACAAAGGTAGCGAGTTCTGCCGCAGTCGTGGCTTCATAGGCCGGGCGCAAGGTCTTGTAGGGGTTGTCCCAATCGCCGAGCACGCCAAGGCGCTTGAATTCCTTGCGCTGAATGTCCACAAATTTTTCAGCGTATTCACGGCAACACCGCCGCACCGCATAGGAAGGCATCTTCTTTTTCTTTTCGCCCAGTTCCTGCTCCACCTTCAACTCAATCGGCAGACCGTGGCAGTCCCACCCCGGAACATAATTCGACCGAAAGCCCTGAATATTGCGTGATTTGACTACAATATCCTTGAGAATCTTGTTCAGCGCGGTGCCAAGATGGATGTTCCCGTTGGCATACGGAGGGCCGTCGTGCAACAAAAAAGTTCCCTGAGATCCAGAGGCTTCCAGCATTTTGGCGTAGGTTTCGTTCTCTGCCCACCAGCGCAACATTTCAGGTTCGCGCTGTGTGAGATTCGCCTTCATCGGGAAAGAGGTGTCTGGAAGGTTCAGGGTTTTCTTATAATCGCTCATGAACAAGGCTCCTTACTGGCGCGGTTGGACTGGCTGAGGGAAAGGGAGGCTAGGGAAAGAAGCTGGCTTTCCCGGTGTATCAGAGAGTTTGTGTCGCAAAAACACGAGGTCGCGTACAAACATCAAACTTTTGCTTCAACCTCGTCACGATGTCAAGTCGGAGAAACAGAAAAACCGGGGAAAGGCGCACCCGTCTCGCCTCTCCCCGTGCAACAAAAAGACCGTCTGCGTTCTCGAACGCCTTTTCATCCTGAAAAGACTAGCGCACGGCAAACTTCAGGGCGTCTTCGGCAGCGTCAACAACAACGTGAGCGCCTTCAAGGACGGTTCCACCGACAATGAGCTTGGCTAACGGCGTTTCCACATGACTCTGGATGTAGCGCTTCAAAGGACGCGCACCGTAATGCGGATCATAAGAGGCTTCGGCAATGAACATGTGGGCGGCGTCGGTCAATTCCAGTGTGATCTTGCGAGGTTCCAGTCTGTTTTGCAACAACGCGATCTGGATATCGACAATGCGTCCGAGCTGCTCAGGCAGGAGCGGACGGAAGAGCACGGTTTCATCGACCCGATTCAGAAACTCCGGCTTGAAATGCTGGCGCAGATCGCTCATGACATCGTTGTAGACCGAAGACGCAAACGTCCCATCAGGGTTGATACCCTCAAGCATACGGAACGAACCGATGTTTGAGGTCATGATGACAATGGTGTTGCGAAAATCCACTGTCCGCCCCTGACTGTCCGTGAGTCTGCCGTCGTCGAGCACTTGCAACAGGGTGTTGAACACATCAGGATGCGCTTTTTCGATTTCGTCAAACAAAATCACGCTGTAGGGCTTGCGGCGCACAGCTTCGGTGAGTTGCCCGCCTTCATCGTACCCGACATAGCCGGGAGGCGCACCGATGAGTCTGGCCACCGAATGCTTTTCCATGTATTCGCTCATGTCGAGTCGCACGATGTTGTCTTCTGAATCAAACAACGCTTCGGCAAGTGCCTTGCACAGTTCGGTTTTCCCAACACCCGTGGGGCCAAGGAAAATGAACGAACCTTGCGGACGTGCGGGGTCTGACAGTCCCGCCCGCGAACGCAACACCGCGTCAGACACCGCCTGCACCGCTTCATCTTGCCCAATGACCCGCTCGTGGAGCTTGCCGGGAAGTTTTATGAGCTTTTCGCGCTCGGATTCAAGCAAGCGCGTCACCGGGATGCCTGTCCAGCGAGCAACGATATCGGCAATATCATCAGGTCGGACTTCTTGCTTTAACAACCGAGGCGTCTCGTCCGTGGCTTCGGTCGCGGCAAGTTTTTTCTCCAGCTCAAACAGCTTGGCGTATTTCAACTCCGCCGCTGCCCGCAGATCGCCCCGTCTGGTCGCGTCTTCCACTGCCAGCCGGGTTTGTTCGATCTGCTCCTTCAAGGTGCGCACCGCGTCGATGGAACCTTTTTCGTTTTCCCAGCGCGAACGCAGCTCAGATTGCGTCATTTGCAGGTGGCGCAGTTCGTTTTCCAGTCGTTCCAGACGTTCCCGCGATGCCGCGTCGGTTTCACGGCGCAAGGCCTCGCGTTCGATCTCAAGTTGCATGACCTTGCGGTTGGCTTCGTCAAGCTCTGCCGGAAGCGAATCTATTTCTGTGCGGATCATGGCGGCGGCTTCATCAATAAGGTCAATGGCCTTGTCGGGAAGCTGTCTGTCTGTGATGTAGCGGGCAGAAAGCACCGCTGCTTCTACAATCGAAGAATCGCTGATGCGCACCCCGTGATGCACCTCAAAACGCTCTTTCAGACCTCGCAAAATGGAAATGGCGTCTTCAACCGTGGGTTCTTCCACCAGCACAGGCTGAAAACGACGTTCCAGCGCCGGATCTTTTTCGATGTATTTCCGGTATTCATCAATCGTGGTCGCGCCGATGCAGTGCAGTTCCCCCCGCGCAAGCAAGGGTTTGAGCAGATTGCCCGCATCCATGGCGCCGTCTGCCTTGCCCGCACCCACAATGGTGTGCAGTTCGTCAATGAACAAGATAACCTGCCCTTCGGCTTTCTGCACTTCTTCAAGCACGGCCTTGAGGCGCTCTTCAAACTCACCCCGGTACTTGGCTCCAGCAATGAGCGAACCCATGTCCAGCGCGAACAGCGCCTTGCCTTTCAGACCTTCAGGCACGTCACCATTGACGATGCGCGAGGCCAGCCCTTCGGCAATGGCGGTCTTGCCAACGCCAGCTTCACCGATGAGGACAGGGTTGTTTTTGGTACGCCGTGACAAAATACGGATCACCCGCCGGATTTCCGCATCGCGCCCAATGATGGGATCAAGTTTGCCTTTGCGGGCTTCTTCTACCAGATTGCGCCCGTATTTGGACAGCGCTTCGTAAATCTGTTCTGGATTCGGGCTTGTGACGCGGTGCGGCCCGCGTACTTCAAGCATGGCTTCCATGAATTTTTCAGCAGTCAGACCCACTTCAGCGGCAACTTGTCCCATGCCGGTGGACGCTGGTTCGTGCAGCAATTCGGCAAAAACATGTTCCACGCTCACATATTCGTCACGCAGGCGCTTTGCCAGCGCTTCGGCATTGCCAAGCGCCTTGCCCACGCGCTGCGAAACCGTGATCTTCCCCATTTCCGAACCGGGGCCACGCACGGCAGGACGTTTTTTGAGGACTGTTTCAAGCGCTGTGATGAGCGCACGCGGCTGCACCCCAACGCGATCCAGCACCCGTGGCACAAAGCCGTCTTCTTGCTGCACCAGCGCCAGTGCCAGATGCTCCACATCGACTTCCTGCTGTCCAAACTGCACCGCAAGACTCTGCGCGGCGGTCAGCGCCTCTTGTGATCTTTGTGTGAATTTATTGATGTCCATAGGGTATTTCCTCCGATAGGGGGGTGCCAGTGTACCTCGCACCCCCTTGACCCGGCGTGTTGTTCAATCTTCTTTACCAGAGCTGTTACGGTACTGTTACGCTCTGCTTTCTTTCTTTATATATAAGGCACATCAGTTTCGCGTCAATTCTCTGATACGCAATTCCAGTGCCGCTACACGGTCGAGTAGATCCATGACAATGGAACCACCGAGCGTGTGCAGTTCAAAATCCGAACACAGACGTTCGAGCTTGCGCAAGCGGTACACATCTGTCTGTCGAAACAGCAACACCTCTTCAGCGGTACGGACAGGCGAGAGCCAGCCCATCTCCACCAGTTCGGTGATGCGCTCAGGCGCGGCACCCGTCATGTCTATAAATTCCGCCCACACCACAAGTGTCGAACGAGTGGGTACTTCCGTTGTATTTTGCACTAAATCCATAAAGATCGCCTCCACAGCATCCATCAGAGAGAGCACCATCCCAAAAAGGATCACGATACTCAAAAAACCGTCGCGCTTGCTCCAAGGCTGCCTTTTCTGTCACCCCGCGCTACAACGCGCCTTCAGCGGCGAGGTCTTCCCAGAGCTTGCGCTGCTTGTCTGTCAGATTGAGGGGGGACTTGATGCCCACGCGCACATATTCGTCGCCCCGGTCAGCCCCAGCCCCCAGCCCCTTGCCCCGCAAACGCATTTTGCGCCCGCTGCTGGTGCCAGCCGGGACAGAGAGTTCCACACTGCCCTCAAGCGTCGGGATCAGCACTTTTGCGCCAAGGACAGCCTGCCACGGGTCAAGTTGCACCTCGTGGATGAGGTCGTTGCCTTCCACCTGAAACAGCGGGTGTGGCGCAAACCGGATCTTCAGATACAGATCGCCTTTCTGCCCGCCATCTGGTGACGTGTACCCCTGCCCGGCAAGGCGAAGTTTGGCACCGTCCCGCACGCCAGCAGGCACCGTCACCTTGAGCGTCTTTGGGGCATCGCCCCCTTGCAAGGTCACACTCCGCTCACCACCCTTGACGGCATCTTCAAGCGACAGGGTGATTTCAGCTTCCACATCTCTTCCGCGTTGTGGACGAGCAGAAAACCCGCCGAACGGATCAGCGCCAAAGTTTCCCCGTGCGCCCCGTCCTTGCGGCTGACGCGCACCGCCAAACAGCGTTTCAAAAAAGTCGCTGAATCCCGCACCGTCAAAATTCTGCCCGTTGAAATTGAACTGTGCGCCGCTGAACCCGCGTCCACCCTGAAACTGCTGTCCCTGTTGCCAGTCAGGGCCGAGCTGATCGTACAGTTTGCGCTTTTCTTCGTCCTTGAGAACTTCATAGGCTTCAGTGATTTCTTTGAATTTTTCTTCAGCTTTGGCGTTTCCGGGATTGAGATCCGGGTGATATTGACGCGCCAGTTTTTTGTACGCTTTGGAAATATCTTCCTTGATCGCCGTCTTGCCGACGCCGAGAATTTTGTAGTAATCTTTGTATTCCAGACCCATACCTAACGCCTCCTGTTGCCCCGCCTGCTGTTTCGACAGAAAAGAACGAACCGCCGGAACCCCGGCAGTGACAATCAGAGTATATGTAAAGCCGTCACGAGGCCAGTCAAGACACAGCCAAGGTCCTGTTTTGCCGGCTGTTGAAAAAAAAGCCGGTTACAGATAGGCTTTTTGTCTGCTATCCCTATGAAAACGCTCCAAGGAGCTAGCCATGCCTTCCAATTCTGCTGTGATGCTGTCCATGCTCCCGAAGCCTATGCAACCGGTGCCGGGTGATTCTTTCAACGATCGGATTCTGTTGCTGCTCGCGGCAGTGGCCAATTCCGATGACTTGCTCACCTATCGCGGCTATCAGCTCGTGCAAGAAGCCGCCTCCGCTATCTTTGGCGAACGGGCGCTGCACGCAGAAGTGCAAGCCAAGCTCCACCATGCGCTGCTCAATCCCCCTTCTGATCCAACAGACATCGCTCGTGATATGGCGAATCAGGCTGAAGCGCAAAAAGTTTCCGCCGCGTTTGTGGAAACCATGCTGACCGCGCTGGCCTCGATCAGTGCCCATGCCGAACGGGTTGACGCCAGATCCCGTTCGCTGGTGCGCGACATCGACTGGGCTTTTCGCAAGTCTCACCTCGAACGCGGCGAAGGGAAAGGCTTTGGCTTTGGCTTCAACGTGGGCGAGAGCCTCAGCGGGTTGTACCGCATGGCAACGGGTGTGTTGCCCTCGCGGCGGGAGATTGAAACCTGGTTTGCCCCTGAAACAAGCCTTTTCAACGCTGGAATGGAAGAATTTGTCAGCTCACTCGAACGCATCGCGTGGACACTGAACGACGGCGAACTACGCGACGAACTGCATGGCTTTCGCAAGATGCTCCTTGAGCAACCTTTCAAGATCGTCACCGTAGGCGAACGCAAACGCGGCAAAAGCTCACTCATCAACGCCATCATCGGACAAGAACTTTCCCCCATCCGCGAATCCACCCCAGAAACCGCCACGGTAGTAGAATTTCGCTACACCCTTGCCCCGGATTACAACGTGCGCTTTCTCGATACCGCGCAGTTTGCAAAACTTGAAGACTATCTGGAGCATGAGGAAGGCAACCTCTTGCTGACACGCAAAATAGCCAGTATCCGCAGAGGGGTAGCAGAAGGTACCTTTATTCCCGGCAAGCTCCTTTCAGGCGTCACCTGCTGGGACGAGCTGCACGATTACATCAGTCTGGGCGGGCGCTTTGCGGGCTTTGTCGCCAAAGTGAGCGTTGGCCTGCCGCTCGACATTCTGAAGGGTGGCGTGGTCATGGTGGACACCCCCGGACTCAACGACACCGACCAGTTCCACGATTATCTTTCGTATGAAGAAAGCCTTGAGGCTGATTGCATCCTCTTTGTCATGGACGCCCGCGATCCCGGTTCGCATTCTGAACTGAATCTATTGCGCAAGCTGGCTCGTGCGGGGCGCACTGTGAGCGTCATCGGCGTGCTGACCAACATCGACAAACTCAACGACGCCGACAGTCTGGAGGCCGCCAGAGAACAGGCGCGTGTTGTCTTGCTTGAAGCCTGCCGGAGTTCTGAGCATGTGCAACTGGCTGGAGTCGTGGCGATCAACGCCCGACAGGCGGTCATTGAACGGTGCGCTGCGTCCACGCCAGCGCCCCATACCAGCACGAGGCTGACAGACAGTCTGGGGCAACTCCTCCCGCACCGCAAGGCCGCACCCGCCTCCTCTGAGCGAAGCACGCTCTTTGGGTCTGGCGCGGCTACAGGCGAGCTTGACGAATTGTTGCACACCCTGCGTGAAGTCATGGATCGGGATGCGGGGAAAGTGCAGTACAGGCGCAAGGTTGCAGAATCCTACGCCCGAATCGCCAAGTCAACCAAGGAGCGGATTCGCATCCATGTCGAATCCTACCGCGCTTCTCTCCCCAGTCCGCACCTGCTCACCATGCTTGACGCTCACGCCGAACAGCTTGCAACAGCGGCGCTCGATTCGCTGGAGCAGGCCAGACAGGTGGTGGACGCCGCCGCACGGGATCTGGACGCCTGGGATGCGGGCACAGAAAAAGCGCTGGCACGGTTTCACGAAACGCTGGTGCTCCGCCTCATGGATGCCGTGAACCGCAAAGTCAACGAGCTGGGATCACAGTTTGCCAAAGACAGCGCGTGGAAGACCTTTGACGCCAATGAGGCCAGAACCGTATCCCGCCACACGGTGGACGCCTTTCTGGAAGAGCAACGTGCGCTTCTGCACACATGGGAAGACAAATTGCGCCTGTTTTCCGCGCACATGGACGCCTTTTCGCAAGAGTGTCTGGCGCGGCTGAGTGCCCGGATTGAAGGCCTTCAGGACGCGGATACCGGAGAGATCAGCCCGGCTTCTAGCCCTGCCGCGTATTTTCTGGTGCAGACGCATCGGCACATGAAGCATCTGGCGGTCTTCACCACCGGGGTGACGGTCGGTCGGGTCACAGCGCTAGGCCCCCTCACACTGCTCATCACCACCGGCAACATTCTGGCTCTGGCTGCCGCAAGTCCGTTCGCCGCTGCTGTGTTTGCAGCGATGGCGGGAACGGCTGGCATCCTCTATCATCTTGGGCGTGAAGACAAACGCAAGGCCGCCTTTCTGGAGAAAAAACGCCGGGAAGCGGAAAGCCACGCCACGCGGGTTTGTGACGCCTTGCGTCAGGAACTGACAAGCGCACGGGTTGAGCTGGGCAAAGCCTATGAATTTGAGGTGAAACGCGGCTTTGCGCCCGCGCTTGAAAGCCTCTTTTACCAATCCGTCCACCTGCGTCTGTTTCTCACAGTCATGACCAAAATCCGGGACGACGTGTCGCTTTACGATGAGCGCGTACAGCAAAAGCTCAAAGAACTTGACGGCGTTCTCGATACACATTGAGGCAGCAAAAGCTCAAGGAACTTGACGGCGTTCTCGATACACATTGAGGCAGGCAGTCTCTGTCTGTCTGCTTTTGACAGTCATGAAAGATTGGTCTATCCTGTTCCGTTCGGACTTCACCCTTCACTTGAACCAGTGAGTACAGGCCATGAGCGATACCGTTACCGCGATCAAAGGTTTTGCCGATCTGTTCCCTCCAGAAAGCGACGCCTTCACCCATATGGAAACCGTGGCGCGGGACGTGTTTTCCCGCTACGGGTTCAACGAACTTCGGACACCGCTCCTTGAGCGCACCGAACTGTTCTGCCGTGGCATCGGTACGGA
>JAVVPW010000037.1:0-2743 GCA_036655575.1 Bilophila sp. | reverse complement strand
GTGGTGCAGAAAGAGATGTACACCTTTCCCGACCGCAAGGGGCGTTCGCTGACCTTGCGCCCGGAAGCAACAGCCGGGGTCATGCGTGCCTGCATCGAAAACGGCAAGACGCAAGAAGCTGTGTCGCGCTTTTTCACCATTGGCCCGATGTTTCGCTATGAGCGCCCGCAAAAAGGCCGGATGCGCCAGTTTCATCAGATCAATTGCGAATGCCTTGGCCCTTCTGAACCCTACGCAGATGCCGAACTTGTCATCATGGCCATGCGCTTTCTTGAAGCCCTTGGCATCGAACATTTGACGCTGCAACTGAACACACTCGGCTGTCCGTCCTGCCGTCCTGCCTATCGGGAAACCTTGCGCCAGTGGTTGTCAACACTTGACGAAACCGCGCTGTGCGAAGACTGCCGCCGCCGGATGCTGACCAATCCCTTGCGAGTGCTCGATTGCAAGGTTTCGTCCTGCAAAGAGCACACCGAACAGGCACCCAAAATTCTTGACCACAACTGCCCGGACTGCACCGCGCATTTTGACGTTGTACGGCGTCTGCTCGATGCTGAAAAGATCGACTACGTTATCAATCACAGACTGGTACGCGGTCTCGATTATTATACGCGCACCACGTTTGAAGTGGTTTCCGACGCCATTGGTGCGCAGGGTACTGTTGCGGGCGGGGGACGGTACGACGGTCTTGTGTCCCAGCTTGGCGGTACGGATGTCCCCGGTCTGGGGTTTGCGTGTGGCATGGAGCGCCTCGCCATGCTGTTGCCAAGTACAGAGCCGGAGCGACCTGATTTTGCGGTGGTGGTGCTGTCCGACGAGGCCAGAGACACCGCCTTTGCCCTGACGCAATCCTTGCGGGATGCGGGTTTTCGGGGTGACATGGGCTTTGCGACGCGCAGCATCAAGAGCGCTATGCGGCAAGCAGGGAAATCCCGCGTCCGCTTTTGCCTCTTGCTTGGCGAAGACGAACGCGCCACCAATACCGTGGTTGTCAAGGACATGGACAGCGGCGAACAGGTGTCTGTGCCGCTTGCCGAAGCCGTGACGCACCTGACACGCTAACCTCTTTGTAAAAGTGCTTAAAGCTAATCTGCTTTAGATCAATGAATTGTAAGGAAGAATCATGATTGAAGAAAGTAAAGAAATCACAGTGGCGTGTCAGCCGCTTGGAGACTGGAAGCGGAGCCACACCTGCGGCGATCTGACGCTGGACAACAACGGGGCGACGGTCTGCCTCATGGGTTGGGTGCAATACCGGCGCGACCACGGCGGTCTGATTTTTGTCGATCTGCGGGATCGGTTCGGCTTGACACAAGTGGTGTTTAGCCCAGATTTTGCTCCGGCAGCGCATGAAACGGCGCGAGTCCTGCGTTCTGAATTTGTGCTGGCGCTCAAGGGTACGGTGCGTCCACGTCCTGAAGGCATGGTCAACCCCGGCATGAAGACAGGAGCCATTGAAATTGTGGTCAGCGAATGGAAGCTGCTCAACACCTCGAAAACACCGCCCTTCCTGATTGAAGATCGCGTGGAAGCTGGGGAAAACCTCCGGCTACAGTGGCGCTATCTGGATCTGCGGCGTCCGCGCATGGCAAAAAACCTTGAATTGCGTAGCCAGACTGCCATGGCGATTCGCAACGTGCTGGCGTCCGACGGTTTTCTGGAAGTGGAGACACCTTTCCTGACCAAATCCACACCTGAAGGTGCCCGTGACTTTCTGGTGCCGAGCCGTCTCAATCACGGTCAATTCTACGCTCTGCCCCAATCGCCCCAGTTGTTCAAGCAGTTCTGCATGATGTCTGGTCTGGATCGTTATTTCCAGATTGTGCGCTGTTTCCGGGATGAAGATCTGCGTGCCGACCGTCAGCCTGAGTTCACACAAGTTGACATTGAAATGAGCTTCTCTGACGAAAAGCAGATCATGGCTATGGCAGAAAACCTTATGCGCCGCGTGTTTCATGAGGTCATGCAGGTGGAACTTCCTGCGCTGTTCCCGCGCATGACGTGGGATGAAGCGATGGCTCGTTACGGTGTGGACAAGCCCGATACCCGGTTTGGTCTTGAGCTGCAAGACGTGACGCCTATTGTGCGGCATTCTGGGTTCAAGCTGTTTGCTTCTGCCAAGCTCATCAAGGCCATGCGGGTGCCCGGTGGCGAATCGCTTTCCCGCAAGGAAATCGACGAACTGACAGAATTTGTCAAGATTTACGGTGCGCAGGGTCTGGCGTGGATCAAGATTCGTGAAAACGAATGGCAGTCTCCGATTGCTAAGTTCTTGTCAGATGACGAACGCAAGGGCTTGACAGACGCGCTTGATTTGCGTGTGGGCGACATTGTGTTCTTTCAGGCTGGCGAGCCGGGCATGGTCAATGCCGCGCTTGGCAACCTGCGGGTACGCCTTGGCGAACAGCTCAAGCTCATTCCTGAAAACGCCTGGAATTTCCTGTGGGTTACAGATTTCCCGCTCTATGAATACAGTGAAGAAGACAAGCGCTATGTGGCCTGTCACCACCCCTTCACCTCACCGAAGGACGGCGATCTGGAGATCATGACGTCTGATCCCGGTGCTGCCAAGGCTCGTGCCTACGACATGGTGTTGAACGGCAACGAAGTGGGCGGCGGGTCTATCCGTATCCATCAGGCTGACGTGCAACGCCGGATGTTTGAAGCGCTGGGTTTCTCAAAAGAAGACGCTGAAGCACAGTTCGGGTTCTTCATTCAGGCCCTCGAACACGGTGCGCCCCCA
>JAVVPW010000036.1:0-14789 GCA_036655575.1 Bilophila sp. | reverse complement strand
AAATCCACGCCGCGTTGCGGCGGCTGCCGCGCTTGCGTCAGCAGAGCATTTTCAACGTGAAAATGCTCTAGAGCCTTTTGGCTACAGCTTTTTGTATCCACGGATACGGAGGCTGTTGAGTTTGATGAAGCCGGCGGCGTCCTTGTGGTCGTAGGTGGCGCATTCTTCAAAGGTTGCGAGATCCTGACAATAGAGCGTCGTTGTTGATTCGCGTCCCACAGGCCATGCCGTGCCTTTGTAGAGCTTCAGGCGAACCGTGCCGTTGACGCGCTCCTGACACTTGTCCATGAGCGCCTGCATGGCTTCACGTTCCGGTGAATACCAGTAGCCGTTGTAGATCGCGTCGGCGTAGGCAGGCTGAATCTGATCGCGCACCCGCATGGCCATGCGGTCAAGCGTGATGCCTTCCAGATCCTGATGCGCCACATGAATGATGGTGCCAGCCGGGGTTTCATAGATGCCGTGGGACTTGATGCCCACAAAGCGGTTTTCCACCATGTCCACCCGCCCGATACCGTGCTTTCCAGCAAGCGCGTTCAGCGTCACCATGATCTGTGCCGGAGACATGGCTTTGCCGTTCACGGAGACAGGATCACCGTGCTCAAAGCTGATGGTCATGTATTCGGGTTCGTCAGGAGCTTTTTCAACGGGGACAGCCATGATGTGCGAGGCTTCGAGCGGCTCTTCCCACGGGTCTTCAAGTTCGCCACCTTCAAAACTGCAATGCAGCATGTTGCGATCCATGCTGTAATGCTTGGCACCGGACGAAATCTCAATGCCGTTTTGTTCCGCAAAGAAGTTCAGCGCGGTACGCGACATCAAATCCCATTCCCGCCATGGGGCAATGACATGCAGATCCGGTGCGAGTGCGGCGGCAGACAGCTCAAAACGCACCTGATCGTTGCCCTTGCCTGTTGCACCGTGCGCAAGCGCGTCAGCACCTTCTGCCCGCGCTATTTCTACAAGGCGCTTTGTGATGAGCGGACGCGCAACCGAGGTGCCGAGCAGGTAGCGGCCTTCATAGAGCGCACCGGAACGCAGCATGGGGAAGATGAAATCCTTAGCAAATTCTTCGCGCAGGTCTTCCACATAGGCTTTGGTCGCGCCGGTTTTGAGGGCTTTGGCGTCCACGCCGTTGAGGTCGTCGTCCTGACCAAGATCTGCGGTCATGGTAATGACTTCACAGCCGTAGGTAACTTGCAGCCATTTGAGGATGACAGATGTGTCTAGCCCGCCGGAGTAGGCAAGGACGACCTTCTTGATGTTCTTGGTCATGGGGGTTCTCCGTGATGAAGGGTATATATGCTGAACTGTTACAGCCAGAGATAGGGGTTGTTGGCGAGTTCTTCGCCTACATTGGTGTTGGGGCCGTGTCCGGGATAGACTTCGGTGTCCGGTGGCAGGACAAAGATTTTTTTGTGCAGCGATTTGCGCAAGGCATCAGGACTGCTTCCGGGGAAATCCGTGCGTCCAACCGAGTGGAAAAAGAGGACATCGCCCGTAAGAACACTCTTCATGTCCGGCAGGTAGAGCGAAATACTCCCCGGCGTATGTCCGGGCGTTGCGAGCACTTCAAAGGAGATGCTGCCAAAGGTCTGCGTGCCTTCCTTCAGCTCGTTCCAGGTGAAGGGCGTGACTTGCGGGAAGCCCCAGGCGCCGCCTCCGCCGACTTCGGTCTGGAGGAGTGCCTCATCGCCGTTAGGAGCGTAGACAGCGGCACCCGTAGCCTTGGCAAGCGCGGCGACGCCGTAGATGTGGTCAAAATGAAAATGCGTACAGACAATGGCCTGCACCGTCAGTTTTTTGCTGGTGAGCAGAGCAAGGACATCGCCAAGTCCGCCGCTCATATCGCCGCCGGGATCCACGACGACCGCATCCGTATTGTTGTAGACCACATGGCAGTTGGTATCCAGCGGTCCTAGGGGGAACGTTGCAACAGGCATTGAGAACTCCATAGGGTTAAGAAAATCGTGTACGCACTACAGTACGAAGTTTTTGGCGTCTGTCAACGGTGCTCTTTTGCCTAACCAACCGTATCTGTACGCTTTTTCATCATATTTGAGAGAAATTTTTTTTCCCACTCCCATCCCGGAACACCCCCGTCTCAGGCGGGAGAGGGGGGGAGTCTCAAAGGGGGAGCCTCAAAAGGAGTCTCTCCCCCAGTCGTGTTGTCTTACGCTTCGCCTTCGCCTTCGTCTGGAAGTTCGCGGACGTACTTGCAGGTTTTGACGGGGCAGGCGATGTATTTCCCTTTCGCCTTGGTGTTTTTGAGGACAAGGAGCGGGGAACCGCATTCGGGGCAGGGTTCTGGCACAGGCCAGTCCCAGAGGGCGTAATCGCACTTGGGATAGGTGCCGCACGAATAGAAGATCTTGCCTCGCTTGGAGCTTTTTTCAACAAGCATCCCGTCACACCCTTCACGCGGGCAGGGGACACCTGTGGAAAACGGTTCGGCGTGTTTGCAGTCGGGGTAGCCGGTGCAGGCAATGAAGCGACTGCCAGTGCGGGCTTTTTTGAGCACAAGATCCTTGCCGCAATCGGGGCAGACGCCGACTTTCTCGAAAACCGGCTTGACCTTGTCCTGAAGCGCGATCTTGCCCTGTTCGTCGCGGGTATAATTGGACGTAAACCGACAGGTCGGGTAGCCTGTACAGGCCAGAAACTGCCCGGTCTTGCCAAACTTGACCGCAAGCGGCTTGCCACAGTCGGGACAGGGAATGTCGGTGGTGGTGTCGGTCTTTTCCTTGCCCATGCTCTTGGCAGCTTCAAGCAGCGCAGGATTGAATTCCTTGCTGAAATCGCGCAGCAGCACCACCCAGTCCTGTTCACCGTCCGCTACTTTGTCCAGCAGCTCTTCCATGTGCGCGGTGAAGCGGACATCCATAAGCGTCTTGAAGTGCTCACGCAGACGATCGCAGACAATCTGCCCCAGATCTGTCGGGGCAAAGTGTTTTTCTTCCAGATGGACATAATCCCGATCTTGCAGCGTCGAAATGATGGCGGCGTAGGTTGACGGTCTACCGATGCCGAGTTCTTCCAGTTCGCGCACCAGCGAGGCTTCGGTGAAGCGCGGGGCGGGCTGGGTGAACTTTTGTTCTTTGGTCAGGCTGTTGCATTTGAGCGTCTCACCCACCGCGAGTGGCGGCAGCTCGGAACTTTCTTCATCCTTGCTCCGAGGCAAGGCGGCAAGAAAGCCGGGGAAGAGCAGACGTTCGCCCTTGGCGCGCCACTGTGCTGGGCCACAGTCCACCACCACCGTGGTGTCATGGAACCTGGCAGCAGCCATCTGTGACGCCACAAACCGCGACCAGATCAGACGGTAGACCTGATACTGATCCGGGGCGAGATAGGGTTTTACGTCGTCCGGGGTGAGGGTGACATCAATGGGGCGGACGGCTTCGTGCGCGTCTTGTGCGCCAGCTTTGCCCTTGAAGGTGCGCTTGCCACCGGGGGCAAGCGAGGCCTTGCCAAAGCGTTCGGTGATGAATGCGGCGGCGGCTTTTTGCGCTTCATCTGCGATGCGCACCGAGTCGGTACGCATGTAGGTGATGAGCGCGGTGGTGCCCCGTTCGCCGAGTTCCAGACCTTCGTACAGGCGTTGGGCAATGTTCATGGTGCGCTTGGCAGGGTAGCCAAAACGCTGGTTCGCGGCCTGTTGCAGGGTGGAGGTGATGAAGGGCGGCTGTGGGGAACGGCTGCGTTCCTTTTCGTCCACCGCGCTGACCACACAGGGCTTGCCCTTCATGGCGGCTTCAAGCGTTTCTGCGGCGGCGGCATCTGCAATGACGGGCTTTTTCCCCTCAACCTTCCAGAGTTCTGCCTTGAAGGGGGTGGCGTTGCGCCTTCTAAAATGGCCTTGAAGAGCCAGTATTCTTCAGGAATGAACGCGCAACGCTCTTCCTCGCGCTCCACAATGAGCCGCAAGGCCACAGACTGGACACGACCAGCGGAAATGCCGCGCTTGACGTTTGTCCAGAGCAGGGGGGAAATCTTGTAGCCCACCAGTCGGTCAAGCACCCGCCGCGCTTGCTGTGCGTCAAACAGATTGACGTTGAGATCGCGGGGGTTTTCGAGCGCCTCATGCACGGCGCGGGAGGTTATCTCGTTGAACTGGATGCGTTTGATGTTCAGGTTTTTGTCTTTCACCAGCTCTGCAATGTGCCAGGCGATAGCCTCCCCTTCCCGGTCAGGGTCGGGGGCGAGGTACACGGTGTCTACCTTGGCGGCGGCGTCGCGCAGAGCCTGCACAATTTTTTCTTTGCCCGCGATGACTTCATACGCCGGCGCGAAATTGTTGGTCTCGTCCACGCCGATAGAGCTTTTGGGGAGGTCACGGATATGCCCTACACTGGCTTGCACCATGTAGCCCGGCCCCAGAAATTTCTTGATGGTTTTAACCTTGGCGGGAGATTCGACGATAATGAGGCTCTTACCCATGCGCGCGTCCTTTTGTCGGAATACACCACGAAAAGGAAGCTCGTGGCGCAGGACAACATACGACACCTGTGCGTCAGGTCAAGCCATACTTCCATGAATGGAATGCGCAGACGCGCAAAAAGTGGATCAGGCAGGGAGAAGAGGCTGGCGAAAGGGGCAACGCTCATAGAGTCGAGTCCTTGACGTTCTCTGAGGGGTTCTTTGGAAAGAGTTTATAAAAACAGGATACTACATCTATGGAACGTATATTGCTTCTCTAAAGGCGAAGAGAACTCGGAAACCCCTGCTTTGCAGGCCTCTTTTTTCGCAGTTTTTACAACTAACATGCTTGATTTTTAGAAGTAATCTGAAGGAATGACACCATGAAAAGCCTGTACGAACCGCATGTCAACCTGATTTCCAAGGTTATGGACATGCAGTTGCAGCGTCAAAATGTCATCATGAGCAATATCGCCAACGTGAACACGCCAAAGTACCAGACGCGCACGGTGGAATTTGAAGATCAGTTGCAAAAGGCGCTGGGGCTGGACATGACCGGGCGGATGTCGCGCACAGAACAAGGGCACATGCCAGCGACTTTTGACGTCAACAGCTTCAATGCAGACTGGGACAAGACCATCAAGCCGCGAGTTGTTCACGGTGAAGACAGAGTGAACCTTGAGAAGGAAACCACCAAGATGGTGAAAAATTCCTTGCAATACAACGCTCTTACACAAGTTATCAAGAGCAACCTCGACGGAGTACGCAACATCATCGCTGAAGGGACAAAGGTATAAGCCATGGATTTCATGACAGCTCTTGACATCGGCGCGTCCGCGCTCACCGCTGATCGGTTGAGCATCAATGTCACCGCCATGAATCTTGCCAATGCCAAGACCACGCGCACCCCGGAAGGTGGCCCGTATCACAGGCGGACGGTCATTCGGGCTGCAACCGATGTGGACGCGCCTTTTAGCAAGCAGATGCAGGGTGCGCTTGATCGTGAGCTTAAGGGTGTGCGTGTGCTGAACGTGCTTCCTGATCGGCGACCGGACAAGAAGGTGTACGAGCCGGGGCACCCGGATGCGGATGCAGAAGGCATGGTCAGCTATCCTGACATCAATGTTGTGGAAGAAATGGCCAGTCTCATGACATCACAACGCAATTATGAAGCGAACACCAACACGATAGACGCGATCAAGAATATGTATATGAAGGCGCTTGAAATCGGTAAATAGCCTCGGTTGCGGTTTTTTTGCGCTGTGCATCGGTTTTTCTGGAAGAAGGAAGGGTATGTATGAGCATTCAGGCGACAGGTCTCAAGGCCTACAGCAATGTGATGACCGATTTTGCCAAGGCGCAGAAGACATTCAAAGAAAAGGCTTCTGCTGTTCCCGGCGCCGCTCTGCCCAAGGAAAACAGCTTTGCCGCCACGCTCGATGAATCCTTGAACAAGGTCAACGAGATGCAGGGCACGAAAAACCAGATGATCAATTCCTTTGCGTCAGGCGAAAACCAGAATGTCCATGAACTGATGGTGACGTTGCAAAAAGCCGGGCTTGCCGTCAACCTGACCTCCGCTGTCCGCAACAAAGTCCTTGAAGCCTACAAGGAACTGAGTCGTATCCAATTCTAACGCCTTGGGAAACCTTTTCCCAAGGACGTTTTTGTACAAAAACCTGAAGAACGAGATCGGGAGGCATCACGCTTCTCGAACAGGCGAACCCCTTGACCGTTGACGGCCTTACCCTTTTGGAGCGTTTTTATGCCTAATTTCGTCACGCTTGCCACAGAAAAGGCACTCGGCTTCTGGCGGCAAATATCCCTCACCCAACGGATTTTTGTGGCGGGGCTTGCGTTGCTGGTCATTGGCGGGTTCTTTGGGTTCATTTTCTGGATCAATCAACCAAACTACAAGATTCTCTATTCCAACCTTGGTGTGGAAGACGCAAACCGCGTGGTCAAGATGCTGCAAGCCGAAAAGGTTGCTTATCGGCTTGAAGATGATGGCAAAACCGTTCTTGTCCCCGCGCCCAAACTCTACGATCTGCGGATCAAGGTTGCGGGCGAAGCTGGACTTGTCGGTACGGGCATCGGCTTTGAAATTTTCGATGAAGTGAAGGTCGGGCAAACCGACTTTGTGCAGAAAATCAATTATCAGCGCGCCTTACAAGGCGAACTCTCCCGTACCATCAGCGAGTTTCCCAATGTAGAAAGCGCTCGTGTCCACCTTGTTGTGCCACAACGGAGCTTGTTTATTGAAGAACAGCAGAAGCCATCGGCCTCTGTTGTGCTCAAGCTCAAGGATCTGGCGCGCAAGATGGACCCGAAGGAAGTGCAGGGCATCGTCAACATGATGGTCATGGCGGTGGAAGGGCTGGACAAGAACCGCGTTTCAATCACTGACAGCATGGGTAAACCCTTGTTTTTCCCGGATGAAGACAGTATAGCAGGTCTTAGCGTCACCCAGCGTGAGCACAAGAATCGCGTGGAAGTGGGGTTTGAACGCCGCATTGACGAACTGCTTTCTCCAGTGCTTGGCCCCGGCAAGGTGATTGCCAAAGTCAACGCGGATCTGGACTTCAGCCAGCGGACGATTCGCAAAGAAATTTTTGATTCAGAAAACCCCGTGGTGCGTTCTGAACAACGGAGTGAAGAGACAAACCGGGGACGGGCGAATCTGGAATCCGGTTCACCAGACCCGAATTTTCGGGGCGACGGCTTGAATGGGGCGCTCAGTACACAGGAAGGTTCCCGCGAAACCCGGACGACAAACTACGAGATCAATAAGGAAGAGCACAGTATCATCGGTCAGGTGGGCGAAGTCAGCCGCCTGAGTGTGGCGGTGGTGGTGGATGGGATTTATGAGAAGAACGCGGAAGGCGTCTTTGCCTTTGTGCCGCGTCCCAAGGAAGAGCTGGACAGAATCCGTCTGCTGGTGTCCAATGCGGTGGGGTTTGACCGAGCGCGGGGGGACACGGTGGAAGTGCTGTGCATTCCCTTTGGTGAAACGGAATTGCCCCAAGAACCCAATGTGGCGGAACTGGTAGCACAGTATGCCGAACGGCTGGGTAAACCGCTCATCAACGCGCTCCTGGCGTTCCTGTTTCTGATGCTGGTGGTGCGGCCTGTGATTTTGGCGCTCATCCGACCCAAGGTTGAAGCTGGCGAAGTGATTGAAGGTCTTGAGGGTTTGCCCTCGGCTGAGGAACAGCTTGCTTTGTATGAAGCGCAGGAAGAAGCCGCACGGGTTGCTGTCGAAGAAGCCAACCGCGCCGCTGCTGAAGCCGATCAACTTGACGAAGAGGAAGACGAGTTCGGCATGTTGCAACGCCTTGAAGACATCAAGGCGCACGCGCTGCAACTTGCTGAACACAACATGGAACAGAGTATTACGGTTCTTCGAGGATGGATGAAGAATGAATCTAAAGCAACCATTCGGCCCTAAGTTGCGTTTGCCCGGACTCGCGCCTGCGAGAGTGGAGGAAGTTTCTCCGCCAAAGCCTGTGCGCAAACCTCGCCGTCAAGTCGAAGAACTCAAGGTGCAAGTGCTTGAACTTGCTGAACACCAGATGGAAATCAGCATCCGTATCCTGCGCAAATGGATCACTGAATAGGCAGGCTTGGGGGAGGGAAGAGCCTTGAAAGGGGGTTCCCTCCCCCGGTACAGTAGAGGGTGCTACTGGATCTTTTGTACTTTTGCCTCGCAGGCCTTGTTGCCGAGGGCGGCGCCTTTTTTGTACCAAAACAGGGCTTGCTTGCGGTCTGCGGTCACATTGGTGCCGCTTTCATAGGCGGTTCCGAGGCGAAAACAGGCTTCGGCATCTCCGGCAGTTGCGGCTTTTTTGTAATACTCAAGTGCGGTGTCCTTGTTCTCGGCAACGCCGTACCCGTTGTAGTAGAGATCACCCAGAGCGCTGTACGCCAGAGCGTAGCCATGATCGGCGGCTTTTTCAAACCAGCTCCGTGCCTTGCCGTAGTCTTTGTCGTGGTCTGTGAGGTGCAGCTCTCCGAGTTTGGCCTCGGCTGCCGCGTATCCCTGACTGGCGGATGCGGTGAAGAGTTCCACGGCTTTCTTGGTGTCCTTTGCGACACCGTGCCCCAATTCGTACATCAATCCAAGGAGATACTGCGCATCAGCCTGATTCATCCGCGCCATCGGTTCTGTGTAGATGAAGGCTTCTTCATAGCTTCCAGCATCGTAAGCGCGCATGGCTTCTTTCATGGCGGGTGTTTCCACAACGGACGTTTTGGCGGCGTCTTTGGGCGCGGTCGCGCAAGGCGGGTTCGCGGTGACGCAAGGCGCGTTTTTCGTAGCACCTCCGGTGGTTTCGGCCTGCGCACAAGGCGCAAGGCTCCACAACAGGGCAGAGCAAAGCAGGGTGGGAAGGATGTGTTTTCTGTGCATCAAAAACTCCTTTGGGTTTGTATGCGAGGATGGTTGCGCCAACAGGTTCTGTAACAGAAAAGAGGGAATGGCTTGAGCCGTCAATGATATTTCGCGTGGGGGATGTGCCGTATGAAAGGTTGCGGGGATGGTACATTGTTTGCTAATAATACCTGCGCATAAAGAAGGCGTGTGCGCCTTGCGTACCACCTCTATGACAAAATTCTGACGCACGTTCGACGCCTTCTGGAACGGACGGTCTGTCGTTTTTTTGACGAACGCGGCGTTTTTTACATGCCGCCACCTTGCTTTAAGGAGTCGTTTTCATGGATCTGACCGGAACAGAAAAAACAGCGGTTCTGCTACTCGCTCTGGGGGACAAATTCACCTCATAAGTTTTCAAGCGTATGGATCGCAAAGAAATCGCCAATATTTCCAAAGCCGTCATGGAGCTTGAAACCGTACCCAAGGAGACGGTGGAAGAAGTGTTGCGCGAGTTTCATCAGGCGCTGATTACAGGTCGAGATCTTATCGCGGGTGGACAAGACAATCTGAAGCGGATGCTCGTCAAGAACCTTGATGGTGAAACCGCTAAATATATTATGGATACGCTGAATCTTGAATCTGGCCCCGCGCCGTTTCGGGAGCTTGAGCGCGTCAGTCCGCGTCTTTTGTCCCAGATGTTGCGCAACGAGCACCCGCAGACACTCGCCCTCATTCTTGGGCACCTCATCCCCGATCAGGCCGCTAGTCTGTTGAGTCTGCTCCCGGCAGGCGTCCGCGCTGAAGTGCTGATCCGGCTGGCCAAACTTGAAGCCGT
This sequence comes from Bilophila sp., assembly GCA_036655575.1. GTDB lineage: Bacteria > Desulfobacterota > Desulfovibrionia > Desulfovibrionales > Desulfovibrionaceae > Bilophila. The sequence goes on along the minus strand of JAVVPW010000036.1, from coordinate 5,166 downwards.
GCCCGAAGAAATGCTCATGGAAGTGGACAGAGTGCTGCAAAGTCAGCTCATTGCGATGGGTGGCAAGGAAGGCAAGAAAGTGGGCGGCGTGCAGTCTGTGGCTGAAATCCTCAACGCTGTGGATCGGGCAACAGAAGAAGAAGTGCTCTCGGAAATCGAAGAAGATTCCGCGCAGATGGCTGAAGATATTCGCAATCTCATGTTCGTGTTTGAAGATGTCAAGGATCTTGACGACCGTTCGGTGCGCGAGTTGCTGAAGGAAATCTCAAACGAAGATCTGACGCTGGCCTTGCGTGGCGCATCGGATACACTCAAGACCCGCTTTTTCAAGAACATGTCAGAACGTGCCGCCAACATGGTGCGCGAAGAACTGGAATTTATGGGGCCAACCAAGCTCTCCGATGTGGAGCAGTCACAACAGAATATTGTCAAGATCGTCCGGCGTCTGGAAGGCGAAGGCAAGATCGTCATCGCCCGTGGCGGGGGTGAGGTGTTTGTTTAGTGGTTCACGACAGCGACGACAACCGATGGGGCACCATTTTTATGGGGCCTACTTCTGATCGTGAATCCTCTATTGACAGGGTGACCGAGGGGCGGCAGCGTGATTTGTGGAATCGGCGGACCGAAGCCGAGTACATGGAGCGAGTCCGCGACAAAGCCACCGTGCGGGTGCAGGCGATGCTCGATCAGGCGCGTGCCAATGCCGAAGCCATGCGCACCGTAGCCCGCAACTGGGCGGAAAAGGTGAAGCAGGATTGCGACGCGATGCTGGCGCAAGCCGAGCAGACGAAAGCCGAAGCTGAGGCTATCCGCGCTGAAGCCGAACACATCCGCGATGCAGCACAGGAAGAAGGCTACAAGATCGGCGTTGAACAAGCCTTTATGGAGCTTGACGAACACCGTCTGGCGCTCGACGACACAACCGCTTCTGTACTCAAGACCATCGAAGGCCAGAGCGAAACCCTGTTCGAGGGGTGGCGTGCGGATCTTGTCGATCTGACGCGCCTTGCCGTGGAAACCGCCACAGGCTGGATTTTGTCCGAAGAGCGCGTGGCAATCCTCGGTGCGTTGCTGCACAATGCCCTGCACCAGCTTGAGGATCGCCGCAGGATCGTTGTTCGCGTGAATGAGCTTGATTGCGAAGCCGTGACTGCGGTGATCGCCACCGCACGCGAACGCTACCCAGAACTGGGGCATTGGGATGTCCGGGCTGACGAGACAGTGCAAGCCGGTGGATTGCTTGTGGAAAGCGATTCCGGCATGGTGGACAGTCGGCTTGAGGTGCGGCGAGAAGCCGTTGAAGAGGTGTTGCAACACCTCCTCTTGCCTTGCGGTGCGGCAGATGAGGCCGCCGAAGCCGAGATCGCCGCTGTGGTTGACGCCACCGGTGTGACCGCGCTGGCTGCGGCGGCGGACGCCCGCGCCGCCCAAGCCGAAGCAGACGCCCAAGCCGAAGCCCAAGCCCAAGCCGAGGCAGACGCCCAAGCTGAGGCAGAAGAGTTGTTGCGGCAGGAAGCCCAACAAGCTGAAGCCGAAGCCCAACAAGCTGAAGCTGAAGCAGAGGCACAGGCTGAAGCACCGGAAGCGGAAAACGACGTTGCAGGACTGGAGCCTTTTCAGGATGAAAATGCTCTGGAAGAAGGCGAGGCCGGGCACGAAGAGCCATTGCACAACGCGCTCCCGGAAGGTTTGGGTACGGGTGAAGACTCGTCTGTTGCGGAGGCAGGAGACGACGACATCCCTGTCCTCAACATCAACGTGGGGGATGCAGACCCCGCGCTGTTGCCGGAATTTTCCGAGCAGGCCGAGCTGGCGCGCAATCCGCTGTTTGATCCAGAACACGCTGGAGAGCGGCATGGGGCTTGATCCGCAAGAATGTTGCCGCCTTCTCACCGCCTGTGCGCCTGTGCGCTATTACGGCAAAGTCAACAAGGTGGTGGGGCTGGTTGCCGAAGGTTCGGGGATTCGCGCCCCACTCGGTGCGGTCTGCCACATGATTTCCGGCGCAGACGAGACAGGGGATTCCGTTCCTGTTGAGGTGGTCGGGTTTCGAGACGGGAATCTGTTGTTCATGCCTTATGGAGACATGCGCGGCATTCAGCCGGGGAGTCTCATCCGCAACTCCAGTCTCCCCCCGGTGTTTCCGGTGGGTTCCGGTATTTTGGGACGGGCGTTTGATGCGTTTGGAGCGCCGCTTGACGGCTTGACGCCCGCCGCACCGGAGGGCACGGTACCGCTCTACGCTGACCCGCCATCGCCTCTGCAACGCCCGCGTATTTCTGACCCGCTGGATGTGGGGGTGCGGGCGATCAACGCGCTTTTGACGCTCGGCAAAGGACAGCGTGTCGGGATCATGGCGGGTTCTGGGGTGGGCAAGTCCACACTCATGGGCATGATGGCGCGCTACACTGCCGCAGATGTCAACGTCATTGGCCTGATCGGCGAACGTGGACGCGAAGTTGTGGAGTTCATGGAAAAGGATCTGGGGCCTGAGGGCATGGCGCGTTCTGTGCTCATTGTGGCGACATCGGATCAATCACCGCTGGTGCGGATGCGGGCGGCGTACGCTGCTACGGCGGTTGCGGAATACTATCGGGATCAGGGCAAGGACGTGTTGCTCATGATGGACTCGGTGACCCGTTTTGCGATGGCGGCGCGTGAAGTCGGGCTTGCCGTGGGTGAGCCGCCCACCACCAAGGGCTACACGCCGACCGTGTTTGCCCAGCTCCCCAAGCTGCTCGAACGCGCCGGACGCAGCGCTCTGGGAACGATCACGGGTATCTATACCGTCCTGGTGGACGGGGACGACTTCAACGAACCCATTGCGGACAGTGTGCGTTCGATCATCGACGGGCACATTGTGCTGACACGCGATCTGGCTGACCAAGGGCATTTTCCCGCCATCGACGTGTTGCGCTCTATCAGCCGTCTGCGCTCAGACATCTGCTCCCGCGAGGAAGTCATGGACGGACGGGTGGTCACCCGCAACATGGCGACGTTTCGTAAAGTGGAAGATATGGTCAACATCGGCGCCTACACCCAAGGCTCCAATCCAGACATCGACAAGGCCATCGCCATGAATGATCCCATCAACAACTTCTTGCGTCAGGAAGTTGCAGACGTGCAGACACTTGGTGTCTCCTTTGAAAAACTGCACACTCTGGCTAACAGTTGATTGCGACCAGACAAGGCGAAAATTTTCTCCCCTCGGACACCTTGTCTGAATGCTGTTTTCCTGTTTTACTCCGAGCAAAAGGAATGAATCATGGCACAAGAAAAACTTTGGGGCGGACGGTTTCAGGAAGGAACAGCCGCTTCGGTTGAGGCGTATACCCAGTCTATTTCATACGATCAGGTGTTGTACCCCCAAGACATCGCGGGGTCGTGTGCGCACGCACGGATGTTGGCACGTCAGGGTGTCATCAGCGCAGAAGAAGCGGATCAGCTGGTAGCGGGATTGGCAGCGGTGCAGGCGGAGATTGAGGACGGCACCTTTGAGTGGAAGAAAGAGCTTGAAGATGTACACATGAACATCGAAAGCCGTCTGACCGAGCTTGTCGGCGATGTGGGGAAGAAACTGCACACGGGTCGCAGTCGAAACGATCAAATCGCGCTGGATTTTCGGCTGTATGTATCGGACAGACTGCGGGCATGGCAAAAGCTGGCGCGTGCGCTGGCTTGCGTGTTTGTCACCCGCGCTACAGAGCACCAAAAAACGTTGTTGCCGGGTTGCACCCATCTGCAACCAGCGCAACCTGTCAGCCTTGCGCACCACCTGCTGGCCTATGCGTGGATGTTGCGGCGGGATGTGTTGCGGTGTAGCGATTGTGAGCGCCGCACACGGATCAGTCCGCTTGGTGCCGCCGCGCTTGCCGGGACAACCTACCCGCTTGATCCCGCCTCTGTTGCGCGTGAGCTTGCCATGTACGGCACGTTTGACAACAGCATGGATGCGGTTTCGGATCGGGATTTTGTGCTCGAAGCGCTGTTTTGTGCCAGCACCATCATGATGCACCTGTCGCGGTTCTGCGAAGAAATCATCCTCTGGGCAAATCCGGCCTTTGGGTTTGTGCGGTTGCCGGATTCGTATTCCACGGGTTCTTCTATCATGCCACAGAAAAAAAATCCTGATGTGGCGGAGCTGATGCGGGGCAAAGTGGGGCGGGTCTATGGCGATCTGACCACCATGCTGACCATCATGAAAGGCCTTCCTCTGACCTACAATCGGGATTTGCAGGAAGACAAGGAGCCGTTCCTCGACGCCGACCGCACGGTCAGCGCGTCTTTGGAACTCATGGCTGGGATGCTTGGCGCGTTGCGTTTTGACGAACACCGCATGGCGCGTGCCCTCACCGCAGGCTTTCTCAACGCCACCGAACTTGCAGACTATCTGGTCACAAAAGGCATTCCGTTCCGCGAGGCGCACCACATCACAGGTTCTGCGGTGGCGTTGGCTGAAGGCAAGGGTTTGTCTCTGGAAGCTCTGCCTCTTGATGCGTTGCACAAGCTCAGTGAGCACATCGGGCCTGACGTGTTTGAAGTGCTCGACTACAAGGCCGCTGTTGCAAGGCGCAACGCTCCCGGCGGAACCGGGCCTGTCTCGATCGCGCATCAGCTCGAAAAATTGCAGAAATGGCTCTCCGAATGACACCTTCACCCCACGCCGTTGCCCTTTTCTCTGGGGGGCTGGACAGTATTCTTGCCACGCGCCTGATTCAGGAACAAGGGCTTGTGGTGCGCTGTCTGCATTTTGTCACGCCGTTTTTTGGCAAGCCACACCTCATCCCGCATTGGGAAGAGGTGTATGGGCTGTCCATTGAAGCGGTGGACGTGAGCGAGGCGTACATCCGGCTTTTGCTGGAGCGCCCCGAACACGGGTTTGGCAAGGTTCTCAATCCTTGTGTGGACTGCAAGATTTTGATGATGCGCACAGCGCGTGAGATCATGGCGCGCCTTGGTGCGACGTTTCTCATTTCCGGTGAAGTGCTTGGGCAACGCCCTATGTCGCAGCGGCGGGACACGCTCAACGTCATCCGGCGTGAGGGTGCGGTGCGAGACACCTTGTTGCGGCCTCTGTGTGCGCAACATCTTGACCCTACCGAGCCGGAACTGTCCGGGCTGGTGGATCGCTCACGTTTGCTGTCGATTTTTGGACGCGGACGCAAG
>JAVVPW010000035.1:0-14840 GCA_036655575.1 Bilophila sp. | reverse complement strand
GAGGAAATCACAAGATCCACGCCTGAGAAATCCCTTACGGAAGGTCTCACCAAAAAGGCGGGTCGCAATAACCATGGTCGTATCACCAGCCGTCGTCGTGGCGGCGGTGTCAAACGCTTGTATCGTATCATCGACTTCAAGCGCAACAAGCTCGATATCCCGGCGACTGTCGCCCATATCGAATACGACCCCAACCGTACCGCCCGTATCGCCCTTCTGCACTACGCAGATGGCGAAAAGCGTTACATTCTTGCACCTTTGGGCGTAAAGCAAGGCGACGTACTTGAAGCTGGCGACAAAGCCGACATCAAGCCCGGCAACGCGCTGCCCATGGCCCGCATTCCTGTGGGTACGGTGCTGCATAATATTGAGTTGAATCCCGGTCGCGGCGGTCAGTTCTGTCGCTCTGCCGGAACCTATGCCCAGCTCGTAGCCAAGGAAGGCAAATACGCCCTCCTGCGTATGCCTTCCGGCGAAGTCCGCAAGGTGCTGGCAACGTGTCTGGCGACTGTGGGTCAGGTTGGAAATATCCAGCATGAAAACATCACTCTGGGCAAGGCCGGCCGTAATCGTTGGCTCGGTCGTCGTCCCAAGGTTCGCGGCGTAGCCATGAACCCGGTCGACCACCCCCTTGGCGGCGGTGAAGGCAGAAGCTCCGGCGGACGCCATCCCGTGTCTCCGTGGGGTATGCCCTCGAAGGGTTACAAGACCCGTGACAAGAAGAAGCCCTCGTCGCGTCTTATCGTTAAGCGCCGCGGCCAGAAGTAGGAGCAGTTATGCCCAGATCACTGAAAAAAGGTCCCTTTGTGGACGACCATCTGATGAAAAAGGTGGATGCGGCGGTCACGAACAGCGACCGACGTGTGGTGAAGACCTGGTCACGCCGGTCCACCGTCCTGCCAGAAATGGTGGGGATCACCTTTGCCGTGCATAACGGCAAAAAGTTCCTTCCGGTTTTCGTAACCGAGAACATGGTGGGACATAAGCTTGGGGAATTCGCGCCCACGCGCACCTTCCACGGCCATGCTGCCGACAAGAAGACTAAGGCCAAGAAATAACGGGTGACGCCATGGAATCGAAAGCTACTGCCAAATTCGTGCGCGTTTCGCCGCGCAAGACCAGGCTGGTCGCCCGCAACGTGAAGGGTATGCCTGTTGAGGCTGCCATGAACCTGCTGCGCTTCACGCCTAACAAACCAGCTGGAATTATTCTCGATGTTCTCCGTTCGGCTCTTGCCAACGCGGATCACAACGCCAGCATGGACGTGGATGCTCTGGTCGTTCAGGACGTTATGGTGAACGAAGGCCCCACCTGGAAGCGGTTTATGCCGCGTGCCCAGGGCCGCGCCACCAACATTCGCAAACGCACCAGCCACATCACCGTGATACTCGCAGAAGGGCAGGAATAAGTCATGGGTCAAAAAGTTCATCCGTACGGATTCCGGCTTGGGTACAACAAGAACTGGCAGTCTCGCTGGTTCAGTAAGAAAGAGTACTCTGCCTTTGTGTATGAAGACCATGAAGTCCGCAAGTATGTGAAAAAGCTCCTCTATGGTGCTGGGATCTCCAAGATTGAGATCGAACGCGCCGGAGGCAAGGTTCGCCTTATCCTTTCTACAGCTCGCCCCGGTATTGTTATCGGTCGCAAGGGTGTAGAGATCGAGAAGCTTCGCGGAGACTTGCGCAACAAGTTCGGCCGTGAATTCTCCCTTGAGGTGAACGAAATCCGCCGTCCTGAAGTGGATTCCCAGCTTGTGGCCGAAAACATCGCGCAACAGCTTGAACGGCGCGTCGCTTTCCGTCGCGCTATGAAGCGTACCGTGAGTATGGCACGCAAGTTTGGTGCAGAAGGCATCAAGGTAACCTGTTCAGGCCGTCTCGCCGGGGCTGAAATCGCCCGTACCGAATGGTACCGCGACGGTCGGGTGCCGCTCCAGACACTCCGCGCTGACATTGACTACGGTTTTGCCGAAGCGCATACAACCTACGGTATCATCGGCGTCAAGGCGTGGATCTACAAAGGTGAAATCCTTGACAAAGAGGTTGAAAGGTAATGCTTGCTCCAAAGAAGGTTAAATTCCGTAAGTGGCAGAAAGGCCGCTTGCGTGGCCCGGCGCTCCGTGGCGCCACCATCGCCTTCGGCGATATCGGTCTCAAGACCGTGGAGCACGGAAAGCTGACCAGCCAACAGATTGAAGCTGCGCGTATCGCTATGATGCGTCACATCAAGCGCGGTGGAAAAGTATGGATTCGGGTCTTCCCCGATCATCCCATAACGTCAAAGCCTCTGGAAACCCGTCAGGGCAGTGGTAAAGGCGCTCCGGTGGGCTGGTGCGCTCCGATTAAACCCGGTCGTATCCTGTACGAGATCAAAGGCGTCAGCCTTGAGCTTGCCAAGGAAGCCCTCACCCGCGCTGCACATAAGCTGCCGGTCAGAACCGTTATCGTGGTGAGAGAGGGGATGTAGATGAAAGCCAATGAATTGAAACAACTCGACGTAGCAGAGCTTAAGGCGAAACTCGTTGAACAGCGGCAGGAACTCTTCAATCTGCGCTTCCAGCACACCACCGCGCAACTGGAAAAGACCTCGTCAATTCCTGTTGCCCGGAAGAACATTGCGCGGATTCTGACCATCCTGAAGGAAAAGGAATAGAACCATGTCTCAAGCCATGGAAAACCTCAAGGGCCGGATGCTTACCGGAACCGTGGTCAGCGACAAGAGCGACAAGACGATTGTCGTGCGCGTTGAGACCCTGGTCAAGCACCCGCTCCTGAAAAAGTTTGTGCGTCGCCGCAAGAAGTTTACCGCTCATGATCCCATGAACGAATGCGGCATTGGTGATAAAGTCAAAATCGTGGAATTTCGTCCCTTGAGCCGCAATAAACGCTGGCATCTCGTGACTATTCTCGAAAAGGCCGTGTAGGAGTACGTCATGATCCAGGTTGAATCCACGCTTCAGGTCGCCGACAACTCCGGCGCCAAGAAAGTGGCCTGCATCAAGGTGCTGGGCGGCTCTCATCGGCGCTATGCCTCCGTGGGCGACATCATTGTGGTTGCCGTCAAGGAAGCCATTCCCCACAGCAAGGTGAAGAAGGGCGACGTGATGCAGGCAGTTATCGTGCGCACAGCAAAAGAAGTGCGTCGCGTTGACGGTTCTTACATCAAGTTTGACTCCAACGCCGCAGTGTTGCTGAGTAAGCAGCGCGAACCCATAGGCACCCGTATCTTCGGCCCCGTGGCCCGCGAATTGCGCGCCCGGAACTTCATGAAGATCGTGTCCCTCGCACCTGAGGTTCTGTAGGAGTCATTGACATGAAACAGTTTCGCATCCGCAAGGACGACAAGGTGATGGTCATCGCCGGGAAGGACAAGGGCAAGATCGGTAAGGTCTTGCGGGTTCTTCGTAAGCATGATCGTGTGGTGGTGGAAAAGGTGAACATGGCCAAGCGCCATGTGAAGCCCAACCCCTATCGGCGTGAGCCAGGTGGCATCATGGACAAGGAAATGCCTATCCATGTGTCAAACCTCATGGTAGTGTGCTCTGCCTGCGCCGCTCCCACCCGCGTAGGATATCGCTACGCGGAGGACGGCAAGAAAATCCGCTTCTGCAAGAAGTGCAACGAAACGCTATAGGTGAACCACCATGACGCGTCTTGAGAACATATACCGCGAGAAAGTAGTCCCGGTATTGCAAAAGGAGTTTGCCTATGGCTGCTCCATGCAGCTCCCTGGGATTGTAAAGGTTTCGCTCAACATTGGCCTTGGTGCTGCTAGTCAGAACAACAAGCTGATGGAAGAAGCCATGAACGAACTGACCACGATCGCCGGGCAAAAAGCCGTGGTGACACGGGCCAAAAAATCCATCGCCGCATTCAAATTGCGCGAAGGCATGCCCATTGGGTGCCGCGTGACGCTCCGCAAGGAACGCATGTGGGACTTTCTGGATAAACTGATGAACTTCGCCCTTCCACGGGTACGCGACTTTCGTGGTATTCCTGATCGGGGCTTTGATGGCCGGGGCAACTTCACGCTTGGGATCAAAGAACACGCGATCTTTCCAGAAATGGAAGCTGACCGCATCGAAAATCCCAAGGGCATGAACATCACCATCGTGACCACCGCCACCACGGACAAAGAAGGCAAATTCCTGCTGGAACAGCTGGGAATGCCTTTCAGAAAGTAAGGAGTAAGGATAGTGTCGCGTACTTCTCTTGAAGTAAAGGCCGGTCGCAAACCCAAGTTTGCCTCCCGCGCCTATAACCGCTGCCCCATCTGTGGCAGGCCCCGTGCGTATATGCGCAAGTTTGGACTGTGTCGTATCTGCTTTCGCAAGATGGCACTTCAGGGAGACCTCCCTGGTGTTCGCAAGTCCAGCTGGTAACCGTGAACGGGTATAAGGAGACCATTCGATGATGACTGATCCTATTGCAGATATGCTCACGCGTATCCGCAACGCGCACTTGGCCCTGCACAAGGAAGTGAGTGTGCCGAGCTCGAAGATGAAGGAAGCCATTGCTGCCATCCTCAAGCAGGAAGGGTACGTCGATGACGTAGCCGTGGAAGACAAAACCATACGAGTCAGCCTCAAGTACTTCAAAGGCAAAGCTGCCATTGAAGGCCTGAAGCGCATGAGCAAGCCCGGTCGCCGGGTGTATGTGAGTACCCACGAAATCCCCCGCGTGCAGAACGGCCTTGGCATCTGCATCCTGTCCACCTCGCACGGGGTGCTTGACGGCAACTCGGCTCACCAGATGAAGGTGGGCGGCGAACTTTTGTGTGAAATCTGGTAGGCGGGTGCACCATGTCTAGAATCGGAAAACTGCCCATTGCTATTCCCTCCGGTGTTGAGGTGAAGATCGGGGCTGATGCTGTTGAGGTGAAGGGCGCGAAATCTACGCTCGTGACACCGTTGTGTGACCTTCTTTCCTATGAAATGGCCGACGGGCATGTTACCCTCACCCGTAAGGTCGAGACCCGCGAATCCCGTGCTCAGCACGGACTGCGGCGCACCCTTCTTGCCAACTGCATTGAAGGGGTGACCAAGGGGTTTTCCAAAACCCTCGAAGTCATCGGCGTTGGGTATCGTGTGGCTGTAAAAGGTACTGTGGTTGAACTTCAGGTGGGTTACTCTCACCCCGTTCTTGTGGAACTGCCCGCTGGACTCACTGCGAAGGCCGAAGGTCAAAAGCTCACCATCATGGGCGCTGACAAGGTTCTCGTGGGTGAAATGGCCGCTCGCATCCGCCGCATCCGCAAGCCCGAGCCTTATAAGGGCAAGGGTATCAAGTACGAAACCGAAACCATCCAGCGGAAGGCCGGCAAGTCCGGCGCCAAGGGTAAATAATCGGGGCGCGCTATGAGCACTATGACCAAAAATGAAGCCAGACAGCGCAGGAAGATCCGCATCCGCAAAAAGATTTCCGGAACGGCTGAACGTCCGCGCCTGGTAATCTTCCGCTCTAATCTGCATATGTATGCGCAGGTTGTGGATGACCTTACCGGAACGACGCTTGCGGCTACTTCGACCCTGGTTCTGTCCAAGGGTGCGGAAAAAGTAAGCTGCAACAAGACCGGTGCGGAAGCTGTGGGCAAGGAAATTGCCCGCCTGGCCAAGGAGAAGAGCATCGTCAAGGTGGTCTTCGACCGTAACGGATATCTCTACCACGGCAAGATCAAAGCCGTGGCTGACGGAGCCCGCGAAGGCGGCCTCGAGTTCTAACCCGGAGAAGGAATGCACTGTTATGGAACAGAATGAACTGGGTTTCATCGAGAAGATCGTCTCCCTGAACCGGGTTGCCAAAGTGGTAAAAGGTGGCCGTCGTTTTAGCTTCAGCGCCCTTGTGGTGGTGGGCGACGGCAACGGGAGCGTAGGCTTTGGCCTCGGCAAGGCTCAGGAAGTTCCTGAAGCGTTGCGCAAGGCCACAGAACATGCCCGCAAGACCATGGTCAGGATTCCTCTGGTGGAAGGTACGCTTCCCTATGAGATTCTTGGCGAATTCGGCGCCGGTCGCGTCATGCTGAAGCCCGCATCACGCGGGACAGGCATCATCGCCGGTGGTGCTGTTCGCGCCATCATGGAAGCGGCAGGGGTGAACGATGTGCTTGCTAAGGCCATTGGAACCAACAACCCCCACAACGTGCTGCGGGCCACTATGGTTGGCCTCTCGTCTTTGCGCAGTGCGGAAGCCGTGAGTGAAATCCGCGGCAAGAAACTGGAAGCCCCCAGGAAGTAACGCCATGCCCGATATCACGATCAAACTCGCAAAAAGTCGTATCGGCTGCAACCCGAAGCAGAGGAAAACTCTGGATGCTCTGGGCTTGCGTCGGCGCGAAATGGTAAAGACGTTTCCGGATAACCCTGCCGTTCGCGGCATGATCGCCAAGGTGTCCCACCTGGTTGTTGAGGTTGCCAAGTCATGAATCTGAACGAACTCTATCCCTTCCAGGAAGACCGCAAAACCCGCAAGCGTGTGGGTCGTGGCTCTGGCTCTGGTCTGGGATGTACGTCCGGCAAGGGCAACAAGGGTCAGAATGCCCGCGCCGGTGGCGGTGTCCGCGCCGGTTTTGAAGGTGGACAGATGCCCATTCAACGGCGTCTTCCCAAGCGCGGTTTCAAGAACTACCCCTTTAAGGTCGAATACGCGGTCATCAATCTTGACCGTCTGGTGGCCTCTTTTGAGGGCAAAACCGAGATCTCCCTTGAGGATATCTATGATCGCGGGCTGTGCGTTTTCGGCGCTCCAGTGAAAATTCTGGGCGTTGGCGAACTCTCTGCGGCCATCAAGGTCGAGGCCCACAAATTCAGCCAGTCGGCTGCGGACAAAATCCGCGCTGCCGGTGGCGAGGCCAGGGAACTGGAAGGGTAGGTGAGCCGTGGCTCTTGGTGGTGCGGATAACCTTGCCCGTTCGCCTGAACTGCGTACAAAGCTGTTGTGGACAGTGGGCTTGCTCTGCGCGTACCGGATCGGGGTGCATATCCCGGTTCCGGGCGTTGACGGAGCGGCCCTCTCCCACTTCTTTGAAGGCGCGGCAGGCACTCTGTTTGGTCTGTTCGACATGTTTTCCGGTGGCGGTTTGCGGAATGTTTCCGTCTTCGCTCTTGGGATCATGCCGTACATCTCGGCCTCGATCATCCTTCAACTCCTCCAGGTGGTGAGCCCCGAACTGAAGCGCATGGCCAAGGAAGAGGGTGCGGCGGGGCGTCGCAAAATCACCCAGTATACGCGCTACAGTACCGTTCTCATCACCATTGTTCAGGGCTTCGGCATCGCCGTGGGTCTTGAGAGTATGTTTAGTCCCGGTGGCTCCCCTGTGGTGCTAGAACCCGGGTGGACGTTTCGCATCATGACAATCCTTACCCTGACGGCAGGGACGGTGCTCATCATGTGGCTGGGCGAACAGATTACGGAAAAAGGCATCGGCAACGGGATCTCCCTGATCATTTTCTCCGGGATCGCCGTAGGCATCCCCGGCGCCATGCTGCACTCCTTTCAGCTCATCAAGCTGGGAGACATGAGCATCTTCATCGCTATAGCGCTTTTGGTCTTTATGGCTGCGGTGCTTGTCGGGGTTGTGTTTATGGAACGAGCGCAACGCCGTATTCCCATCCAGTACGCCAAACGTCAGGTGGGACGGAAAATGTATGGCGGGCAGTCCACACACCTGCCTTTGCGCGTGAATACAGCAGGCGTCATCCCGCCTATTTTCGCCTCAAGTTTGCTCCTGTTCCCGGCTACCATGGCGAATTTTGAAATTGCCGAGTGGCTGAAACAGGTGGCATCGTGGTTCTCACCATCCTCGGTGCTGTACAATGTGGTGTTTATTGCCCTGATTTTCTTCTTCTGCTTCTTTTATACCGCCATCATCTTTGATCCTAAGGATGTGGCTGAGAATCTGAAGAAGGCTGGCGGGTTTATCCCCGGGATCCGACCCGGAGACAAGACCCAGGAATATCTGGACAGCGTTCTTTCGCGCCTTACCCTTTGGGGTGGTGTGTATATATCGGTTATTTCCGTGCTCCCCATGCTGCTTATTGCGCAGTTCAACGTACCGTTCTATTTTGGCGGTACAAGCATCCTCATCCTTGTGGGTGTGGCGATGGACTTCATGTCGCAGATTGAGTCTCATCTCATTTCGCGGCAGTACGAAGGCCTGATGGGCAAGACACGGATTAAGGGACGGAGCTAGACGTGAAGAAGTACCGCGGCGTTTTCCTCAAAAATGAGAGGGAGATCGGCCTTCTGCGTGAAGCGAACAGAATGGTCGCGATGATTCTGGAAGAATTGGGAAGAGAGGTGCGTCCCGGCCTTTCCACCATGCACTTTGAAGAGATTCTCCAGAGAATGTGTCGCGAGTTTAAGGTGAAGCCTGCATTCCAGGGTCAGTACGGTTACCCGTTTGGCCTGTGCTGCGCGGTGAATGAAGTCATCGTGCACGGATTTCCCTCCGAGACTCAGATCCTCAAGGAAGGTGACATTGTCAGCTTTGATGTGGGGACGATTTATCAGGGATTTTATGGAGATGCAGCCCGTACCTTTGCCGTGGGAGACGTGTCTCCTGAGGCAGCCCGGCTCATGCGGGTGACGGAAGAATGCCTCACTTTGGCTGTTGCTGAAGCGAGACCCGGGAACGACCTCAATGACATCTCAGGTACTGTGCAACGGCACGCCGAGGATGCGGGGTTTCATGTGGTGAGGCGGTTTGTGGGACATGGGGTAGGCTCGACGTTGCATGAGAAACCCGAAATCCCCAATTTCCTGCCTGCTGCACGCTCGGGGTTACCGCTCAAGGTCGGTATGGTACTGGCTATTGAGCCTATGGTCACGGTGGGAACACCGGACGTGGAGATTCTGGAAGACGAGTGGACGGCTGTGACCCGTGACCGGAGCTTGGCCGCCCATTTTGAGCACAGCGTGGCGATTCTGCCCAACGGCCCTTTGATATTGGATCGGGTCTAAGAGCGTTTGTCCGTGGGATGGTACCACGGGAACCATGAATCCTTTTTGGGAAGAATGTCATTTTCCCAAAAATCTACGCCGTTTTGCGGCGGGTCGGCAGGAGCTGACCGGAGCACATTCTCCTGTTTTGAAGGAGAAAAGGCTCTAGGAAACCCACACTGTGTATTGACAGTATGTTAAAAACGAGCTAAGGCTTCCTGTTCCGGCGGTGTTTCTTCCGTCCGGAGGAAACCTGTGGAGAGACTTGTCATGAAAGTCAGGCCATCCGTGAAAAAGATTTGCCCCAAGTGCAAAGTCATCCGGCGCAAGGGCGTTCTCAGGGTTATCTGTGAAAACCCCCGGCACAAGCAGCGCCAGGGCTAAGCCTTCAGGAGAAAGACTGTGGCCAGAATAGCTGGTGTTGATCTGCCCAGAGGCAAGCGCGCGGACATCGCGTTGACTTACATCTATGGCATAGGCCGTGTTACGGCACTGAAAATACTTGACGCTTCCGGCGTCAATTGGGCACGCGGTATTGACGACCTTTCCGCCGAAGAGCTGAACGAAGTCCGTAAGGAACTTGAGCAGCACTACAAGGTGGAAGGCGATCTCCGTCGCGAAATTTCTTCCAACATTAAGCGTCTCATGGACATTGGCTGCTACCGTGGCCTGCGTCACCGCAAGGGACTTCCCGTCCATGGACAGCGTACCCACACCAACGCCCGTACCCGCAAGGGGCCGCGCCGTGGTGCAGTGGGCAAAAAGAAGTAAAGGAACCTTCCGGCACGATCAGCTCCCGCCTTTGGGCGGTCTGTTCGTGCGAAACGTTCACCGATACGACCGGGTTCCCGGTTACGGAAGCAAATCATGGCTAGAGTAAAACGCGCTACCAAGAAAAGAGAAAAGAAGAACGTCCCTCTGGGTATGGCTCATATCCAGGCGTCGTTCAATAATACCATTATCACATTCACCGACACTCGCGGCAACACCGTGAGCTGGGCGAGCGCTGGACAGAGCGGGTTCAAGGGTTCCCGTAAGTCCACCCCCTTTGCTGCGCAGGTTGCCGCTGAAACGGCTGCCCGCAAGGCTCAGGAAAACGGGATGCGTACAGTGGGTGTTTACGTCAAAGGCCCCGGCTCCGGCCGTGAAGCCGCCATGCGTGCTATCAACGCAGCAGGCTTCAAAGTGGCTTTTATTCGTGACGTTACCCCCATTCCCCACAATGGCTGCCGCCCTCCGAAGCGGCGCCGCGTCTAGTCGCGCTCGCAGGAGGACTCCGCCTTGGCCAAATACAATGATGCCAAATGCCGTTTGTGCCGTCGTGAGGGAACGAAGCTCCTGTTGAAGGGAGACCGTTGCTTTACTGACAAGTGCGCCTTTGATCGCCGCCCCTATGCGCCCGGTCAACATGGGCGTGCGCGTAAAAAACTGAGCGACTACGCTACCCAGCTGCGTGAAAAGCAGAAGGTTCGTCGCGTTTATGGCGTTCTGGAAAAACAGTTTCACGGGTATTTCGTCCACGCTGATATGGCGAAGGGCGTTACCGGTGTGAATCTGCTTTCTTTCCTCGAACGCCGCCTGGATAATGTGGTTTACCGCCTCGGCTTTGCCAACTCAAGGGTGCAAGCCCGCCAGCTGGTACGGCACGGTGTGTTTACACTGAACGGTCACAAAGTCACCATTCCGTCCCTTCAGGTTCGGGTGGGTGACAGCGTTGAAGTGCCCGAAAAGAGCAGGACGATCCCAGTGCTTGCTGAAGCTCAGGAAGCCGTGGCACGCCGTGGCTGTCCCTCTTGGCTGGAAGTGGATGCTCCCAACTTCAAGGGTCTTGTGAAAGCATTGCCGCAGCGCGACGACATTCAGTTCCCCATCAACGAGCACCTCATCGTCGAGCTCTACTCCAAATAAGCGGGGGCTTACATGCTCTTCAGACAAGGCAACAGGCTTATCAATGCGCGCAACTGGGCCAAACTTGTGCGGCCAGAACAGATTGTGTGCGACAGCGATCCCGAAGACAGTATGTACGGACGGTTCTCCTACGAACCTCTGGAACGCGGTTATGGGATCACCATCGGCAATGCCTTGCGTCGGGTACTGCTTTCGTCCCTTCAGGGCGCAGCTTTCGTGGCTGTGAAGATCTCCGGCGTGCAGCATGAGTTTACCACCATTCCCGGCGTGCTTGAGGACATCACCGATGTTGTCCTGAACATCAAGCAGGTACGTCTGGGCATGACTACTGACGAGCCTCAGCACCTGACGCTTTCCGTGTCCAAAAAGGGGCCGGTGACAGCTGCGGACATCACGACCAACGCCAATGTGGAAGTCTTGAACCCGGAACTGCACATCGCTACCCTCACTGAAGACATGGAACTGAATATGGAGTTTGAGGTGCGCATGGGCAAGGGATATGTTCCTGCCGATATGCACGATGGTCTCTCCGACACCATCGGACTTATCAAGCTGGACTCCAGTTTCTCGCCAGTGCGTAAGGTCGCCTATACAGTGGAACAGGCCCGTGTGGGCCAGATGACCAACTATGACAAGCTGATTCTTGAAGTGTGGACGGACGGCTCGGTTCTGCCTGAAGACGCCATCGCCTACAGCGCTAAGATCATTAAGGATCAGATTTCGGTGTTCATCAGCTTTGATGAACGTATCTCCGGCGAAAGCGGGGGAGAGGGCGGCGGCAGTGCCGATATCAACGACAATCTCTTTAAGGGGATTGACGAACTGGAACTGTCCGTGCGGGCGACAAATTGCCTGCGCAGCGCCAACATCGCCACAGTGGGCGAGCTGGTGCAGCGGCCCGAAGCCGAAATGCTGAAGACCAAAAACTTTGGTAAGAAATCCCTTGATGAAATCAAGGCGGTTCTGGAAAGTATGGGTCTTGATTTTGGCCTGAAGGTCGATAACTTCGAGAAGAAATATCAGGAATGGAAGAGGAAACAGCACCATGAGGCATAGCAATTCCGGCAAAAAGCTCGGCAGAACGCCTTCGCATCGTAAGGCTCTGTTCCGCAACATGGCTAGCGCGATGATTACCTATGGCAAGATCCGCACGACGGAAGTCAAGGCCAAAGAACTGCGCCGGGTGGTGGAACCTCTGATCACCCTGGCTCTGCGCAATGACCTGCACTCTCGGCGTCTCGCCTATGAAACACTGTGCGATCATAAGCTCGTACAGCGTTTGTTCGACATCGTCGCTCCCCAGTTCGTCGGTATCCCCGGCGGCTACACCCGTATCACCAAACTCGCGCTTCCCCGTAAGGGCGACTGCGCTGACATGGCGATCATCGAATTCACCCATCAGCCCGAAGCTGCTCCGGCGGCGTAAGGACTGATATTTTGGGGGAACCTTTCTGAAGAAAGGGTTTTGGGGTGGGCGGATAGAAGGAATCCCAAGGTTTTTTTCTACCCGCCCCCCAAATGCACCCCTTCTTTCTCCCAAGACTTTACTGAGTTACAAATTGGAAAGGCCGTCTGTATTGTGCAGACGGCCTTTCGTGGTTTTTTCCCTTTCAACATAAAAATGCTGTCTCTAGAACGTTTCATTCCCTAGGGAAAGCTCTCAAGACCATGCACCCAAGGACGAAAAGTTTAGGAGGATGAGGGAGAGGGGGTACGGGGGAGAGGGAGAAGGCAACCCTTTTTAAAGGGTTCCTTCTTCCTCTCCCCCGATTCTGCCTTTTCTTACAGTCCTTCTTTTCTTACAGTCCTTTGCTGTCCATCCACAGAATCAGATCTGCAACGCGGTTGGAGTAGCCCCATTCGTTGTCGTACCACGCAACGATTTTAGCGAGCTTGCCATCTTGAACGGTGGTGTACTCAGCTTCGACGATTGAGGAGTTGGGGTTGCCCTTGAAGTCCATCGACACAAGCTGTGCTTCGCTGTATTCGAGCACGCCCTTGAGTTCGCCTTGTGCTGCGGCTTTGAGGGCGGCACGCAGGGTTTCGGTGTCGGTTTCTTTTTCAAGAAGCGCGGTGAAGTCAACCACAGAAACCGTGGGCGTTGGCACACGCAACGACCAGCCTGTAAACTTGCCCTTCAGCGCAGGAATGACCTTGGCTACAGCCTGTGCCGCTCCTGTAGAGGTTGGGATGATGTTGCAGGCGGCTGCCCGTGCCCGCCGCAGATCCTTGTGCGGCAGGTCAAGGATGCGCTGGTCGTTGGTGTAGGAGTGGATGGTGGTCATCGTTCCAGAACTGATGCCAAAAAGTTCTTGTGTCACCAGCGCTACGGGCGCCAGACAGTTGGTGGTACACGATGCGTTCGACACAACATGGTGCTTGGTGGGGTCGTATTCCTTGTGGTTCACGCCCATGACAATGGTGATGTCTTCATCCTTGGCGGGTGCTGTGATGATGACTTTCTTGGCGCCGTTGTCGATATGGACGTGTGCCTGCTTGGCAGAACGGAAAATCCCGGTGGACTCCACAACCACATCCACACCATAGGCACCCCACGCCAGCAACTTGGGGTCGCGTTCGGCAAAGCAGTGGATCTTCCAGTCACCCACGGTGGCGGTGTCGCCTTCAACCACGGCGTCGAGATACGCCCGCCCGTAGTTGGTGTCGTATTCAAGCAGATGAAAGTTGGTGTCAGCGTCAAAAAGATCGTTGATCGCTACAATTTCAACCTGTTCACGGTATTTACTGTGCAAAACACGGAAAACCTGCCGACCGATGCGACCGAATCCGTTGATGCCTACTCGTACTTTTCGCATGTGTATTCCTTATGGTCAGTGTTTGTTGCGGGGCGGGCGGCTAGTCTTCAAAAACCTGATAATTGTAGGATGTCAGCAGTTCATAATTGACACGGGTTGCCTCGTGCATCCGAGCGTTTTCAATGGCGAGAGCGGAAATGTTCGCCACGCCGGTCATGAAGTCGCATTCGTCCGGGGTGAACTCGCGTTCGGTTTCGGAGTAGACGCGCAGGATGCCGATAGCGTGTCCGTTGAACATCAGCGGTGCGGACAGAACCGAAACCAGTCCTTCCGCTCTGGCGCTTTCGGGATACTGAAAGCGTCCGTCGCTACAGGCATCACGCATGTGAATGAGTTTCCCGGCCAGCACTTCGCTGTCCATGCCGCTTTTGGCGACTTCAACCGGGCCTTTGCGCATGTAGCCAGAGGAAAGCCCGGTGGCAGCGCTGGCAAGCAGCACCTTTCCCGTGCGATCCAGAAGGCGCAGGGTGCTGGCCTTGCAGTGCATGGCTCTAGCGGTCTGTTCCGTGATCTTGCGGAGCACGACAGACGGTTCCAGACTGGAGTTGACGACAGTGGCGACTTCAAGAATCGCGTGGAAATAATCGTTCGTTGTCATTTACTACCTCCGGGTTAGGCGTTTTGAAGGAACAAGGTCAACTGCGTTCGTGCGCGGTCAGGATGGCGTCGATGAGATGCCCGCGCAACGCTGTTCGATCCATGTGATTGATGGCTGCAATGGTCACGCCTGCTGGAGAGCAGACGTCTTCCCGCAACAGTGCCGGGTGCTTGCCAGAAACTGCGGCGAGTTTCGCGGAACCGAGCACGAGCTGGGTGACCAGTTCAAGCGATTCTTTGCGCGAAAAGCCGAGCGTGACTCCGGCTTCTGCCAGCGCATCCATAAAATGGAACACATAGGCAGGGCCACAGCCCACAAGAGCCGTAAACGCCTTGAATCTCTTTTCCGGCAATACCACAGTTGAACCCAGAATCGTGAACAGGTCAAGAACAGCCGTGCGGGTTTCTTCACATAAGGTGGGATCTTCCAGACACAAGGCAAACACGCCAGCCCCCACCAGTGCCGGGGTGTTGGGCATGACACGCACCACAGGGCAACGCCCGTCCACCGCTTCTTGCAACGTCTGTATGCTCACGCCAGAGGCCAGCGAGAGCACCGTTTTTTTTGCGTTCAGATGGGGTC
>JAVVPW010000034.1:12110-14863 GCA_036655575.1 Bilophila sp. | reverse complement strand
ACTGGTACCGTGCGTATTATGGGGGTTAGAGAATTTTCATACAAAAAAGGGGAGGAAAAACCTTCCTCCCCTAGCGTATTTTGCTTTTGAAACACTCGGTGTTTCAAGGCATCCTTTTGGGTTAGCGTGTCAACTTGCGGAACTTGAGACGGTGCGGTTGATCCGCGTCTTTACCAAGGCGCTTTTTGCGGTCGGCTTCGTATTCTGAGTAATTGCCGTCGTAAAAGACCACGGAAGAATCGCCTTCAAAGGCGAGGATATGCGTTACGATGCGGTCAAGGAACCAGCGGTCATGGCTGACGACAAGGACGCATCCGGCGAAGTTGTCCAGACCGTCTTCAAGGGCGCGCATGGTGTTGACGTCGATGTCGTTGGTCGGTTCGTCAAGCAAGATGACGTTCGCCCCGGACTTGAGCATCCTTGCTGTGTGCAAGCGGTTGCGTTCGCCACCGGACAACATTTCAACTTTCTTCTGCTGATCCGCACCCATAAAGTTGAAGCGCGAACAAAACGCGCGGGCGTTGATTTCGCGGTTGCCAAGTTTGATGGTTTCCGCGCCGTCACTGAGCAGCTCATACACGGTTTTTCCGGGTGTAAGGGACTCCCGTTGCTGGTCAACATAGGCAAACTGCACCGTCTCCCCGACAAGCAGCGTCCCACTGTCCGGCGTTTCCTGCCCGACAAGCATCTTGAAGAGCGTGGTCTTGCCCGCCCCGTTCGGGCCAACAATACCAACAATAGCCCCGGCAGGGATGATGAAGTTCATGTCCTCCATCAGGTCTTTATCACCAAGCGCCTTGCAGACATGCACGGCCTCAATGACCTGCTTGCCCAGACGCGGTCCCGGCGGAATGTAGATTTCCAGATCCGGTGCTCGTTTTTCGCTCTCGTGACTCAGCATGGCCTCGTAGGCGTTGATACGCGCCTTGCCCTTGGCGTGGCGGCCTTTCGGCGACATACGAATCCATTCCAGTTCGTGCGAAAGGGTCTTGCGCCGTTCGGATTCGACTTTTTCTTCCTGCTCAAGGCGTTTTTCCTTCTGCTCTAGCCATGAGGAATAATTGCCTTTCCACGGGATACCGCGCCCGCGATCCAGTTCAAGAATCCAGCCCGCTACGTTGTCGAGAAAGTAACGGTCATGGGTTACGGCGATGACAGTACCGGGGAAGCCCTGAAGAAAACGCTCCAGCCATGCCACAGATTCGGCATCCAGATGGTTGGTCGGTTCGTCAAGCAACAGAATGTCGGGATTTTGCAGCAGCAGGCGACACAAGGCCACACGACGCTTTTCACCCCCAGAAATCACGGCAACCGACGTGTCACCGGCAGGACAGCGCAGCGCGTCCATCGCCATTTCCAGCTTGGAATCAAGATCCCAGGCGTTTTTGGCGTCCATCAGCTCTTGCACTTGCCCCTGACGCTCGATGAGCGCGTCCATGGCGTCCGGTTCCATCGGCTCGGCAAAGCGGGCGTTGATCGCTTCAAATTCTGCAATCAGATCCACAACATCCTGCACGCCTTCTGCAACAACCTGGCGTACAGTGCGGGTTTCATCAACCAGCGGCTCCTGCTCCAGATAGCCAATGGTGTGTCCGGGCGCGAGCACCGTCTTGCCCTCAAAACGCTCATCCACACCCGCCAGAATTTTTAAAAGCGAAGACTTCCCCGCCCCATTCAAGCCAAGCACACCGATCTTTGCACCGTAAAAATAGGAAAGGGAAATATCTTTCAGGACTTCACGCTGACCGTGCCTCTTGGTCACGCGAATCATTGAATAGATGATCTTATCTGGTTCGTTACTCATGAAACCTCCTTCGTGGAATTTTGAGCCTTTTCACAACAACAAAGTACTCTGCTCTAGAGTACAGACAGAAAAGATTTTGTCCAGCGGATGTTTTTGAGCCATCCCGAAACGCCGGGTATTGTATGCTTCGGTGGGTGCTTGAAAAAAAGTTCTTATAAAGAGTTGATAACGCAATAGAATGTGTATATAAAACCAGCAAGAGCCATCAGGATATGGCGACCAGCGGGTGCCTTGCCCGAACCGCGAGGCCAATTGTGACCTTTTCAGCCCGTGCCGGGTGTGTTAGAGAAGAGCAACGTTTCGTCAGTGTGGTGTTTTTTCTCAAACCGGGTAAGCCCTCCTGAAATGTATAGGCGCAGTATATGCTTATTATTGTAGGTTTTGTTATTGTTATCGCCTCCATCATCGTCGGATACTCCCTTCAGGGGGGGGTACTGGCTTTGTTGTTTCAACCTGCTGAACTTCTTGTTATTGCTGGTGCAGCCATCGGCGCGTTCATGGCCAGTCAGACCAAATATTCCATGGGGCTTATCCTGCGCAGTGTCAAACGTATCTTTGGCGACCCCGGAACCTCAAAAGCCAAATACCTCGAAACATTGGCCTTACTCTATGCCCTGTTCACCAAAATGCACCGTGAAGGCGTCATCAGCATTGAAAACGATGTCGAAAAGCCCGAAAGCAGTACGATCTTTAATAAATACCCAGCCATAGCCAAAAACAGCGTCACTGTGAACTTTATCGGGGACACCCTGCGGGTGTATCTGACGACGGGTGCCCCTGAAGACATTGACAATCTCATGGAATCCGACATGCGCATCATGCACGAGGAAGAGCTTATTCCTGCGCATTCCATTTCGCATATGGCGGAATCCTTGCCCGGCATGGGGATTGTGGCCTGCGTGCTCGGCGTTGTGCTCACCATGAGCAAAATCAACGAACCCCCAGAAGT
>JAVVPW010000034.1:0-12100 GCA_036655575.1 Bilophila sp. | reverse complement strand
GGCTCTTGCCCATGATTTCGCCGCGACGCACCGCCGACATCGGGTTGCCATTGACGAAGCACGACACCACATCGGTGCCGCCCTTATCGGAACATTCATCGGTATTCTGCTCTGTTACGGTTTCTTTGGGCCAATGGCAGCCAAGCTGGAAACATCTGCTGAAGACACCCATTTTTATTACAATGCCATCAAAGAAGCTGTAGCCGCAGCCATTCGCGGCTCTACGCCCATCATCGCTGTGGAATACGGCAGAAGAGCCATTCCCCACACCTTCCGCCCCACCTTCGCAGAAATGGAAGAGCGCCTGAAGGCTGGATAAAACACTGTGCGTGTGGTGGTGCCAAAAAGAGCAAACAAGCCTTGCTGGAAACAATGTATGGCAACAAGTTGAGGACAGGTAGTCCTCGGAGAAAAACATGAGTGGTTCATGGAAAGTGGCGTATGCCGACTTTGTGACAGCCATGATGGCCTTTTTTCTGCTCATGTGGATCTTGAATATGGTTCCGCCGGAGACAAAAAAAGGTCTGGCAGCCTATTTTTCAGGCGAAGGAACCTTTGAATCGAGCAGTGTTTCTCCGGTTTCCAACAATCCTTTCATCCAGAATACGGATAAAATCGACGCCCGCGACATGAAAATCACGGAAATCGAGCGTTCCCATTACGCCATTGCCAAACAGCTCAAGCAAATGCTCATGGCAGACGCCATTCCCCAGTCAGCCACAGGGATCAGCGCCGACGATGTGGGGGTGCTGTTGCGGGTCAATTCCTCCACAACCTTCATGCCCGGCTCCAGTCAATTGACCGCAGAGGGGCAGAAGATTCTGGCTGATGTGGAAAAGATCTTGCTCAAGTACAATCTGTATCTTGTCGTGCGCGGGCACGCAGAAACCGGCGAGATAACGCCAAGCAGCCACTTCAGCTCCAATTGGGAACTGTCTGGAGCGCGTGCGGCTGCGGCTGTCCGGTATCTCGTTGAACACGGGATCAAGGCAACACGCCTGCGCGCCGTAGCCTACGCCGACACCCGTCCGCTCGAACCAAGCAACGGCGCTGAAAGCGGCAACCGCAACCGTCGTGTGGAATTTTATTTCCACCGACCCGAAGTCATGTCCTATGGTGTTGTCTATTAGAGCCTTTTTACAGTAAAAAAGCTCGACAACCTCACAACTTTTACCTCCGCAAGGAAGTATCGCGGGTTTCCCTCGCGGTTACAGGAAACACCTCATGAGCAGCACTCCCGACGAGATCACCATTGAGCTTGAAGAAGCAGGTCAGATCCTGATTAAAGAACTGGACAAAGTGGTTCTTTCAAAAGGCGCATGGACAACGATTTTGTTTCGCTATCAGGAACTTGATCCTGAAACCGGCAACTACGGGCCTGAAAAATACGCTTTTCGGCGCTACCAGAAATCCGCCGGAGAGTACCGTCAGAAATCTAAATTCAACATTTCCAGCGCAGATCAGGCGCGCAAGATTGTGGATGCCCTGTCAGGCTGGATTGCGGAAGTTTGATTTTTTGCGCTGTTGGGCAGAGGTTTTTTACAAAGCGCGAGGAATAAGCCTCGCGCTTTGTTGTTATTTCTCAGCAACGTGCAGGCAGACGATGCCAGAGCAAAGCGGGATGAAATAGATCCGTCTGAAGCCTGCGGCGCGCATTTCTTCTTTCAGCGCCTCCGCATCTGGAAATTCCATAATCGTTCTGGAGAGATACCGATAGGCCTCGCCATTGCCGGAGAGCCGACCGATGAGCGGAAGAACGCGCTTCAGATAAAAATTGTACACGCCCAGCCAGATCCGGTTTTTGCCAGTGCCAAATTCCAGAATGCAGGCGCGCCCTCCCGGAACAAGCACCCGTGCCATTTCTGCAAAAGCCGTTGTCCGTGGGACAATGTTCCTGATGCCAAACGCCATGGTGACCCCATCCACACAAGCATCAGGTAAAGGCAGAGCGCGGGCATCCGCCGCCACAGGCCACACGCCGTCACCGTTGGCAGCCGTGAGTTTGGACTTGCCGTGTTTGAGCATGGGCAGACAAAAATCAAGCGCCAGAACCCGGATACCGGGGTAGCGCCGGCGCACCGCGACAGAAACATCCAGCGTTCCAGCCGCAAGATCCAGAACCCGCTTCTGTTCCCCGTGTGCCTCGCCCGGAAGAACCGCATCCGCCAGACACCGCCGCCAGCGCTGATCCAGCCCAAGACTGAGCACACGGTTCAGCACATCATACCATTTGACGATTTTTCCGAACATCCCGGAGACGGCTTGCGCGTGTTCGTCAGTCGGTTTGCATGACTCAACGTTCACGTTCTTCTTCCTGTGTAGGAGCGTCTTCCAGCGTTTCCAGCACCACCTTGTAAATGGCAGGAAACAGCTCGGCAAAATTGCTGGGGGAAATACGTTGCGCCTCAATGAATTTGACCACGATTTCCTTCGTAACCTGAAGTGCTTCTTTATGTTCTTTTCCCATGAGTTCCCCTCACGGTTTTCAGTCGAAAAAACCCGTCCGTTGGGGAATGGCCTTGACCACGATGGACAAAACCGGACGGGAAAACAGAAAGAAACAACTGAAGCCCCTCCCTGTTTGGGCGGACAGTACCACAGACGCTCTACCGGGTCGAGTGCAAAAAAAGCCGCACCAAGGAGAGAAATACCCAGCTTGAGCCGCACAAATTATTCTTGTATCTGCTTGTATTTTGTGATCTTACGAGCGGCTGTAGGTTGACTTATGCCAAGGGCTTTGGCTGTTGCTGTCGTGGTCTTGTGGCGGGCGTAGGCGTCCATGACGAGCTTCCGTTCGGTGCGTTCAAGGGCTTCAGTGAGGGTGAGGCTTGCCTCACTTTTCGCCACAGGCTGAACGTTTTGCCCAAGGATGTAGGCAGGGAGCGTTTGCGGCAAGATCACAGACTGCTCGGCTGTGACCACAAGTCGTTCGATCATATTGCGCAGTTCCCGCACATTGCCCGGCCAGCTATAGCGCCTGAGCGCTTGCTCCGTCTCTTGCGCCAGCTTGTTGCTGGTGCCGTACTTGCTGTTCATTTCTTCAAGGATGCTAGCGCAGAGCGGCAAAATGTCCTCCGGGCGTTCACGCAAGGGCGGGATCGCCACAGGCAGGACATTCAACCGGAAAAAAAGATCGCTGCGAAAGCGTTTCATGTCCACAAGGGACTGAAGATCCTGATTGGTTGCGGTCACAAGACGAAAATCCACATCCACCGGATGATTGCCGCCCAGTTTGAGAATCTTTTTTTCCTGAATGACCTGCAAGAGTTTGGCCTGCAAATGAAACGGCAATTCGCCTATTTCATCAAGAAACAGCGTTCCTCCGCTGGCAAGTTCGATGCGTCCGAGCTTGCCTTTGGTGCGCGCTCCAGTAAACGCTCCATATTCATAGCCGAAAAGTTCCGATTCGAGCAGCGCGTCAGGAATCCCCGCACAGTTGATTTCCACAAACGGCCCGGCACTGCGCTTGCTAAACTGGTGCATCAACTTGGCAACAACGTTCTTTCCAACCCCGGATTCCCCGGTAATCAGGATGCTTGTGTCCACTTCCGCGAGCTTTTGGATGGTGCGCATGATGTCTGCCATGGCCTGACTTTGGCACACAATGCCAGCAACCGGCGGGATTATCCCGGTTCTTGTCTCCATAAGCAAGGTATTGATCTTTTCATACTCGTAGTAGAGTTCCGCAGAATACCGTAAATCGACAGTAAAACTGACGACAAACGTTATTTCTCCTTTATCATCATAGACAGGAATACCGGTAACGATGTTGTACTTGTGCTCCCGATTCAGTTCTGTAAGCGTGACCACACGCTTTGTCCGTAAGACAATAGCGGCAACGGAAGGACAAAAAATCTTTGCCTTTTCCAGTTCATAGGTACTGTGTCCGATGATAGCGTCACGCGACACACCGTAGTTGCGTTCAAAGCAAGTGCTTACCCAGAGCATGATGCCGTTCTTATCCACAAGAGCAACATTGTCGTGAATGGATTCGATGACAGAAAACAGCATGTCCATACTCGGAGAAGTCAGGGTAGCGGGGGACAGCGGTGTTTGCATGGGGGTTTTCCTGCGTTGGTGTTACCACCAGAAGGTTTGGTGCAGGACACGGGTGCGGTAGCGGTCATAGGTGGCCATCATGCCACACAGCACCGTCAGGAGGGCGGGAAGGATCACGGGAGGCAGGGTTGCTATCGGCAAACCGGCTTGCCAGAGCAGCAGGCCAGAGAGCAGCGAACAGACTGTCCCCACCAGTCGGCGATCCAGCAGACAAAAAAAGCCGAGCGCACACACGCTTTCCCAGACACACCCGGAATTGAACCAGACAAAGGCGGAACTGATGCCCAGATCCAGATGTTCAAGCCGCATTTCTCCGTCAATGAAGACAAAAACAAACACCAGCGCGACGAGAGACGCCAGAAAACGGTGTCCTAGACAGAAAAGCAGCGTGAAAAGCACGCTCAAAAAGTTCAAAGCAACAGAGAACAGCCCGTAGGCATCGTTGAGAAAAGAGAGGAGCTGTCTGGTATCGCTGTCCATGAGCAACGGGAGTCTTGTGCCCGCCATGAGCAGCGCCAGCGTGAGGCTCTTGCGCCACAGGCCCACACACAGAAAATACAGCGGCCCAAACAGAAACGCCCAGGCACTGAACAAGGTTGTGGCTCGGATCGGCGGCTTAAAGCGCGCTATGCCAAAACGCTGGCTTGTGCAGACGCTGGCGGCGATGATGGAAAAAAGACGGTTCGTTCTGCTTGCGCTGGCAGACGTGCCCGCAGGACTGGCAGCGCTGGCGGTGTCGGGAGTGCTGGCAGGAGGAGCGCCAACCGCAAGCGTCGCCCCACAGACAGGACAGAGGGATACGCCGTCAGGCAGGGATTCCCGGCATTGTGGACAGTGCATAGACGCGCCTTTTGCGGATGGAATGCTCTAGTTCTTTTTGCGATGCCGCAGGGCAAGTGTCAATCCCGCCAGCACACCGCCGATCATGCCGACAAGAAAGGCACGAGGCATACTGTCAGAAAACCCCGCCAGCGCACCAAAAACACCGAGCGAACCCCCAATGAGCATACCGCGTATGATAAAACTTTTCATGGAAGTACCTCATGTATTGTCTTGTAATCTAGTAGCAATTGCCCTAAAAGCTAGGAACATTCCCTGATTGTGCCACGCATTGGCAAACAGTGCCCCAAGAACGCAACAATCTTTTCTGGTACCTAGTCGATGCCGCAGGGTGTGTCAATGTTCTGATTTGTACCAACAGCAACCTCCGACAGGAGCCTGTATGAAACACCTTCTTATGAAAAACCTTTTCTGTTACCGGGCATCCGTGGTTGTGGTCGCGTTTGGATGTCTCCTTCTGGGAGCTGGGTGCTCGTCTGAAAAGGAACACGCCAGAACCATGCCGCCGCCGCTGGTGTCTGTCATGACCGTGGTGGAGCGCAACGTGCCGGTCACCAACACGTTTGTGGGGCAGACAGAAGGTTCTCGTGCGGTTGAAGTGCGGGCGCAGGTGTCTGGCATCCTCATGAGCCGTTCCTATGACGAAGGGGCGTATGTCGAGCGGGGGAAGCTGCTGTTTGAAATCGAACCCAACACCTACAAGGCCGCACTCGCACAGGCCAAGGGGGTGATGGCGCAGACGCAAGCGAAATTTGTGCAGTCCAAACAAGATCTCGACCGCGTGATCCCGCTCTACGCCAAGAACGCCGTCAGTCAACGCGACCGCGACATGGCGCAGTCTTCCTACAACAGCGCCAAAGCGGATCTTGATGCGGCAAAGGCCGCCGTCAACGAGGCAGAAATCAAGCTCGGCTATGCCTATGTGACCGCGCCGGTTTCCGGTTACGCCGGACGAGAATACCGCACCGTGGGCAACCTCATCACCGCAGGTTCGGTGGACGGGAGCCTGCTCACCGTGGTCAACAAGATTGACCCCATCTACGCGAATTTTTCCATCCCCAGCCCCCAGTTCATGCGGATGCGCACCCTTGAGGCGCAAGGACGCCTGAAGTTCAACAATATATACGCAGAAGTGAGTCTGGCGGACGGCACACCCTACGGCGTCAAGGGGCAGATCACGTTTGTGGACAAGCAGGTCAACCCCGGCACCAGCGTGGTGGCGGCACGAGCTGAATTTGTCAATCCAGACCTGCTGGTTCTGCCGGGGCAGTTTGTGCGCGTGACCGTTTTCGGCGGTATGCTGGTCAATGCCATTCTCATTCCGCAAAAAGCTGTGATCCAGACCCAGAAGGGCAGCATGGTGGTTGTGGTCGGCAAGGACGACAAGGCCGAAATGCGTGCGGTTGATCTCGGCGGCAATTATGGAGACAGCTTCCTGCTCAACAAGGGCGTTGTGGCGGGCGAACGGATTGTCATTGAAGGCAGCAACAAGGCCATCCCCGGACAGCCCGTGCGCCTTCAGCCCGCTCCCGCAACCGCGCCAAGCCAGCTCGACAAGCAGCCTGAGACTGTGGGCGATACGGCTCCGCCTGCAAATAAGAGCACAGAACCGCTCTCCCCCATCCCGACCGTTCCTGACGAGTCCGCGACCCCAGCGACCCCGAAAAAGGGCAAATAGGTGGCGCCGATGACCAGCAATACCGAGCCGACAACCAGCACACAGGCCGAAATCAAAGAAGGCTTTTTCCTTCGCCGACCTATTTTTTCAACCGTCATTTCCCTTATCATCACGCTTGTGGGTGCGCTTGCAATCACAGTGCTCCCCATCGAGCAATACCCGGATCTGACGCCACCGCAAGTGGAAGTCTCCGCAACCTACACCGGCGCAAGCGCGGAAGTGGTGGCGGAAACCGTGGCCTCGCTGCTCGAAAGCCAGATCAACGGCGTCGAGAACATGATCTATATGAATTCGGTCAGTTCCGGCACCGGCAGCATGACGCTCACCGTGTCTTTCGATGTGGGCACTGACCCGGATCAGGCGACCATTGACGTCAACAACAGGGTGCAACTCGCCTTAGCGCAACTCCCGCAGGAAGTGCAGCGCATGGGCGTCTCCGTGCTCAAAAAGTCGCCCGCCATCCTTCAAATTGTGTTTCTGACCTCGCCAGACGGACGCTATGACACTATTTATCTCAGCAACTACGCACTGTTAAACATTGTTGACGAACTAAAGCGCCTCCCCGGTGTTGGGGACGCCAAAAACTTTGCAGCGCAAGATTACGCCATGCGCATCTGGTTGCAGCCAGATCGCATGAAACAGCTCAAGATCACGACAGACGATGTGGCAAGCGCCCTGCGGGATCAGAACGCACAGTTTGCCGCCGGGCGCGTGGGTGAAGAACCCATGAACCACGGGGTGGGCGTGACGTGGCAGGTGACCACGATGGGGCGACTGACCACACCGGAGCAGTTTGGGGAAGTCATTCTGCGCACCGCCACTGACGGCTCCATACTGCGTCTCAAGGACGTGGCACGCATCGAAGTGGGCGCGCAGAGTTACGGCTTTGTCGGCAAGTTCAACGGGATTGCGGCGGTACCCATCGGCGTGTACCTCTCCCCCGGTGCCAACGCGCTGGCAACAGCCGAAGCTGTCAAGGCCAAGATGCAGGAGCTGGCAAGCGCCTTCCCTGTGGGTGTCGCCTACGACATTCCCTATGACACCACCACGTTTGTGCGCATTTCGATCGAAGAAGTGGTCAAGACCCTGTTCGAGGCCATGGTGCTGGTGTTTCTCGTGGTGTTCTTGTTCCTCCAGAACTGGCGGGCAACGCTCATTCCGTGTCTGGCGGTGCCTGTCTCCATTGTGGGGACATTCGCGGGGATGTACGCGCTTGGTTTCTCCATCAACACCCTGACCATGTTCGGTCTGGTACTCGCCATCGGGATTGTGGTTGACGACGCCATTGTGGTGCTTGAAAATGTCGAACGTCACATGTCCGACGGTCTGCCCCCCCGGCAGGCAACCGCCAAGGCCATGAGCGAAGTGACAGGCCCTGTGGTTGCCATTGTGCTTGTGCTGTGCGCGGTGTTCATTCCCGTGGCCTTCACAGGCGGCATGGCTGGGCGCATGTACCAGCAATTCGCCATCACCATTGCCATTTCTGTGATTATTTCCGGGACAGTGGCGCTGACCTTCACCCCGGCGCTGTGTGCCCTGCTGCTGAAACCGGGACACGGAGAACCGAACCGCTTTTTCCGTACCTTCAACCTGTGGTTTGAAAAAATCACCGGCGGCTATGTGGGCATCGTCAAGATGCTGTTGCGGCGGGGTCTGCTGGCTATCGGCCTGTTCCTGCTGGTGCTTGTGGGGATCGGCGGGGTGTTTGAGCGGGTGCCGGGCGGGCTTGTTCCTGACGAAGATCAGGGCTACTTGCTGGCGCTCATGATGTTGCCAGAGGGCGCGTCCTTAAGCCGCACCTCTGACGTCATCAACAAGATGGATCAGGCCATGTTGCAAGATCCTTCCGTGCAGGCCGTGATGAGCTTTTCCGGCATGGACGCCA
The DNA here is from genome assembly GCA_036655575.1 of Bilophila sp. Taxonomy (GTDB): domain Bacteria; phylum Desulfobacterota; class Desulfovibrionia; order Desulfovibrionales; family Desulfovibrionaceae; genus Bilophila. Next base: position 3,638 of record JAVVPW010000034.1, on the reverse strand, counting down.
TCAGCGGTGCCGCCAAGACCAACACCGCAACCATCTTTTTGACGCTCAAACCGTGGGATCAACGCAAGGAAGCGTCGCAGAGTTCCTTTGCCATTGCGGGCAAGCTCTACGGTATGGGCATGGGAATTGCCGAAGGGCAGTTTATCGCCTTCAACCCACCGCCCATCAGTGGCATGAGCAACACCGGCGGCTTTGAGATGTGGTTGCAGGATCGCACAGGCGCGGGCAGTGTGGCGCTTGCGGATGTAGCGCAAAAGCTCATGCGTGAAGCCAACACCAGACCCGGCTTGCAGGGCGTCAACAGCTCGTTCGGGGTCAACGCACCCCAGCTTTTTGTGGAGCTTGACCGCGAAAAAGCTCGGACGCTCGGTGTGGGCGTGTCGGACGTGTTTTCTGCCATGCAGTCCACCTTTGGCTCGTATTATATCAACGATTTCAATCTGTACGGGCGGACATTCCGGGTCTATACCCAGTCGGATGTGGACTACCGGGCGCGGCCTGAAGATTTGCAGGATGTGTATGTGCGGAACAAGGACGGCGACATGATCCCCATCGTGTCGCTCATCACCGTGATCCCCACGGCTGGGCCGCAGACGGTAGAGCGCTTCAACAACTTCCAGTCCGCCAAATTCATGGGCACGCCTGCGCCGGGCTACAGTTCCGGGCAGGCGATGGCGGCTATGGAGCAGGTGGCCAAGGATGTGTTGCCAGAAGGCTACACCATTGCGTGGTCGGGCACCTCCTATCAGGAAAAACTGGTCAGCAGTGGCGGGTATCTGGTGTTTGTGCTGGCGATGGTCATGGTGTTCCTGATTCTTGCCGCACAGTACGAAAGCTGGTCGTTGCCGTTGACGGTGCTTACCGCCGTGCCGTTTGGCGTTCTTGGCGCGATCACGGCTATCTGGTTGCGAGACATTGCCAACGATGTGTACTTTCAGGTCGCGCTGGTGACGTTGATCGGTCTTTCGGCTAAAAACGCCATTCTGATTGTTGAGTTTGCGGTGGAGAAACACCGTCTGGAAGGCATGGGCGCGGTGCAGGCGGCTGAGGAAGCAGCCAGACTGCGTTTTCGACCGATTGTCATGACCTCACTCGCCTTCATTCTCGGTTGCGTACCGCTTGCGATCAGCACGGGCGCAGGTGCTGCGAGTCGCCACGCCATCGGTACCAGCGTCATCGGCGGGATGCTTGTCGCAACCCTCATCGCCCCGATGTTCGTCCCCTTCTTCTTCCGCTGGATCGTCGTGATTTCTGAAAAGCTGATGGGGAAGAAATAAACCGGAGACTCCCGTGCGTCTTTCTGAGCTTTTTGTACGGGGTGGGAGCGAGCTTTCTCTGTAATGGTTCTTTTGAGGAGTTACCGTATGCGTATACAAAGTGGAGCGTGTGACAGCCTGTCAAGGCGCGGAAGATGGAACAGACAAGTGCGGCTGGCCTGTCTGCTTGGTCTGGTTGGTCTCAGTCTTGCTGGGTTGGCGGGGTGTTCCTTTGCTCCGGCGTACCAGCGCCCGCAGATGGAGCTTCCGCAGAGCTGGAAACGTGCCCAGACAGGTCAGGAAGCTCTCGATGTGCAATGGTGGCGCCGCTTTGACGATATTGTGCTCAATTCGCTGGTTGAAGAAGCACTCTTGTATAACCGCGACATCGCCGCCGCCGCCGCACGGGTGGATTACGCACGGGCGCAACTAGGACTCGCTCGTTCGCAACTCTTCCCGCTTCTGAACGGGCAAGCGCAAGCCAGCCCCACATGGGTGGACAACAAGCAGGTCATGGGCAGTTCCGGGGCGTACATGACCGGATTCGGCGCAAGCTGGGAACTCGACCTGTGGGGAAAACTGCGCAACGCCCAAGAAGCCGCACTCGCGCAATTGCAGGCTACAGAAGCGGCAAGGCAAGGCGTCTGGCTGTCTGTAGCGGCGCAAACATCGAACAGTTATTTCCTGCTCCGCAGTCTTGATTCACAACAGGGGATAGCAGAACGCACCGTGCGTACCCGTGAAGACGCGCTCGGCATCTACACCGCACGGTACGATCAAGGACTCATCAACGAGCTGGATCTGGTGCGTGCCCGCACCGAAGTTGAAGCCGCCAACACCGCGCTGTACAAAATCCGCGTGTCCCGCGATGCAGCGGAAAGCGCGCTGGCTACATTGACTGGACGGTCGCCTCGTGCGATCATGGACGGCACCATCAAGCGTGGCCTCAATGTCGAGAGCATCCCAAAGCCGCCAGTGATCCCGGCGGGTGTGCCGTCTGATCTGCTCGAACGCCGCCCGGATATTCGGCAGGCAGAACTTGGAATGCAGGCCGCCAACGCCAACATCGGTGTCGCCAAAGCAGCGTGGTTCCCGACGATTTCGCTGACAGGCCTGTTTGGCATTGTCAGCCCGCAACTGCACAGCCTGCTCAGTAATCCTCTGGAAACGTGGAGCTATGGCGGAAGCGCCACCGTGCCGTTGCTCGATTTTGGACGGGTGAAGTCCAACGTTGAGGCCGCAAAAGCCAAGCAGCGCGAATCGCTTGCGGTGTATGAAAAGACCGTACAAGCGGCCTTTCAGGACATGCGCGACACGCTGAACCGCCAAAAGGAATCCACCAACATCGTGGATTCACTGGAACGCACGGTCAAGGATCTTCGCGTTGCCGTGGATCTGGCGCGTGTCCGGTACGACAACGGCTATTCTTCCTATCTGGAAGTGCTCGATGCCGAACGTTCCTTGTTCGACTCTGAACTGAATCTGGCCTCAGCGCGAAGTGACCGACTGACAGCGATTGTCAATGTCTGTCTGGCGCTTGGTGGGGGCTGGAAATAACGGTGGCACAGGGTGTTGTTCAGACGCAAAATGTTTTTTCTGGACAACAGAGATTTTTCACTGTAGGTAATGTTGATTACGTCTTCATGAGGAGTAACGTCATGGCTCAAAAGAAAATTGAACGCAAGAAAGAACTGAGACGTCGCCGCAAGCGTCGTGCCGAACGGATCAAATCCCGTATCCACGAAGCTCAGGCCGCTGCTAAAACCAGCAAATAGTACGCCTTGTTCTGACTCTGTGTCGGATGTTCCGACACGAAGCAGCGGTTGCGCTCAGGCGCTTCCGCTGTTTCGCCTTGTTATACCTTGAGAGCGTTTTGCGAATGACGGCTCTCGTGTACCACTCGCTACGCGGCGATTTTCAAGGTTGTCAGATCTTTTTTCTTGCTTATAGAGCCTTTTCAACATGAACATGCTCTAAAGACTGCTGACAGGTCGCAAAAAAAGTTTGGTGGAGTTTTCCCATGCCGATTTATGAATACCGTTGCACCGCGTGCGACAATCTGTTTGAAGAATGGGCAAAGAATTTTGATTCGCCGGAGCACGAACCGTGCCCGAAATGTGGAGGAGACGCCGCCAGGGTGATCTCCAGAACCTCGTTTGTGCTTGAGGGTTCCGGCTGGTATGTGACCGAATACGGCAACCGCAAGTCCGATCACGAAAGCGGTGCAGGGGCACCCGGTGTTGGCGAAACACCGCATGATGCGAACACAAAACCGGACACGCCGGACACACCGGACACAAAAGGCGCCGCCTCTTCTGCATCGTCAGCGGATTCGGAAAAAACGCCCGCTGCCAAGCCTGAAGTCAAGGCCAGCGCGCCGTC
>JAVVPW010000033.1:0-14898 GCA_036655575.1 Bilophila sp. | reverse complement strand
ACCTCGCGGGACCCCCCCCCCCCTATTCTGCCTTTCTTGCCTTTATTCCAACGAGTCCGCGTATATTTCGATGGTGTGGCGGACGGTTTGCGGGTCTTTGTTGTGTGCGAGGGTGTCTGAGAGCTGCATCATGCAGGCAGGACAGGCGGTCGCCACAACAGAAGCGCCGGACGCAACGATGTTGTCACGCTTGCGCTGTCCGATTTTTTGCGCAAGGTCGTAGTGCGTCAGGGTGAAACTCCCGCCGCACCCACAGCACCGATCCGCTTCTTTCATTTCCACCAGTTCATAATCAGGATTCATCCGAATCAACGCCCGTGGCTGGGCACTGACACCAAGGGACTTCAACAGATGGCAGGACTCATGGTAGGTGACGCTCGTGCGCACCCCGCGCTTGTCCCGAATCCGAGGCTTGACCTTGAGGACATCCACGAGAAAGACGTTGATGTCCATCGCCTTTTGTGACAGCTCGTTGATGGCATCGCGGTACTTGTAGGGCATCTTCCCGGACATCTGCGGCCAGAGCGAACGGATGGTTTCAGTGCAGGACGCGCACGGCGTGACAATGGTGTCAAACGTCCCTTGCTTGAACGCATCCACATTCTGCATGACCATCTTTTCAAAGCCTTCTCTATCGCCTGACGCCAGCGCAGGAATGCCGCAACACGCAAAGTTGGTCGGCATATACACCCCAACTTCATGGTAATCAAACACCTTGAGGCAGGCTTCTGACATGCTGGTGTAGATGCGATCCCCAAGACAGCCGGGGAAGAACGCAACCTTGTGCCGACTTTTCCCGGCAGGCGTGTTGAGTGCCCCGAGCTTGTCGCGCAGCGAGACAGGCGCAAGCGCTGGCATGTGGCGATCCCCAAGCACAGCCGTCAAGAGCGGCGCATGCAGGGTTTTTTGTGCTGATTCGTCGTCGTGCAAGAAGAACTTCTGGAACGGCCCGCTGATGCGCAACAGGAAACCGAACAGGCGAGGATTGGGCAACAAGGTACGGAAGAGCGTTTTCTTGACCGGAGAAAGCCCCAGATAGGTGGCGACAACCGCCCGTGCGTCCATGAATATTTCAAGGATAGACACCCCAGAAGGACAATTGGCCTGACAAGAACCGCACAACAGGCAACGATTCAGCTTGTCATTGACGGCCTCAGGGTCTTCAATGACAAGGTGCGCAAGGTTTTCCAGAAGAGAAATCTTGCCCCTTGTGACGTCTGCCTCCATCATCGTCTCGCCATACACAGGACACACAGCCTGACACATCCCGCACTTCATGCAGACAGCCAGCTTGTCGTCCAACGCCATGAGCGCATTGGCAAGGAGATTGAGATCATCCATGGCTTACACTCCCACGAGCTTGGAAGGGTTGAACAGCCCCTTGGGATCAATCGCCTTGCGCAGGCGGCGCGAGTACATGATGGTTCCGCGAGAGGTTTCTTTTTCCAGCCATTTGGCTTTGGCTGTACCGATGCCGTGTTCGCCGGAAAGCGTACCACCAAGGGCAAGAGCTTCGTTGAACAGCTCATCCACCGCACGTTCCACCCGTTCAAACTCTTCCTTGTCGCGGCGGTCGCACATGAACGTTGGGTGCAGATTGCCGTCTCCGGCGTGTCCAAAGGTACCCACTTCAACATTGTGCTTTGCGGCAATGGCGTTGATCGCCTTGATCATCGCCGGAATCTTCGAGCGCGGCACGGTGGCGTCTTCAAGCACAACCGTGGGCTTGTGGCGCGCAAGCGCTGGCAACGCCTTACGCCGGGCTTCCCAGATCTTGTTCTTTTCAGCAGCGTCCTTGGCAACGACAATCTGCGTGGCGCCGTTCTTTTTGAGCTGTTCTTCCACCACCACGGCCTCGTCCGCAACCTGTGCCGGGTGCCCGTCTACTTCGATCAGCAAAATGGCTTGCGCGTCACGGGGCAGACCGATCTGCACGTCGTCTTCCACCAGATTGATGGTGACGTGATCCATAAATTCCAGCGTACACGGCACAACATGCGCCGCAATCATCCCGGCAACAGCTTCAGAGGCCTTCTGCACGTCGTCAAACACCGCCATGATGGCTTTCGATGCCTTTGGCGGCGGAATGAGCTTCAGGATAACCTTGCTGATGAGGCCAAGAGTACCCTCAGACGCGATCATGAGACCAGCGAGGTTGAAGCCAGTCACACATTTCACGGTGCGCGAACCGGTTTTGACAAGATCACCCATGTGATCGTAAAATTCGAGACCCATCACATAGTCTTTGGTGACGCCGTATTTCAGACCACGCAGACCGCCTGCGTTTTCAGCGACATTCCCGCCGATGGTGGAAACAGACTGCGAACCGGGATCAGGCGGATAGAACAGCCCCTTGGCCTCCACAGCAGCGGCGAGCTTTGCGGTGACAACACCCGGCTCGGCGATGACAAAAAGATCTTCCTCGTTGACTTCGAGGATCTTGTTCAGGCCGTTGGTGAGGATCACGACAGACTTATCACTGTCTGGAATGACTCCGCCGGAAAGATTCGTTCCAGAACCGCGCACGGTCATGGGCAGACCATTGAGATAACAGCGCTGAATGATTGAACCGAGCTGCTCACTCTGCACGGGGCGCAGAACCAGACTCGGCACAACAGGCGGAAGCACGGCAGAATCATAGGCATAACTTTGCCGATCCGCTTCACTGGTAAAAACATTCTCTTTGCCAATGAGGTTTTCAAATTCCTTGACGAGGGCTGCGCTAGGCATGATTTCCTCCGGATCTGATGAGTGAAAGAAACGCTTCTTTCCGCACAATCGCCGAAAGAGAAGCTCCAGAGACGTCACCGCGACGCACCGGGCTGCACCGGATCTATGCCCGGTGGGTGGCAACGTCAAACGACAAGGCATCCCAATACAATGTTTCGCTATACGACAACTCTGCAATAAGGTCAAATAGTGAAGGGTTTCACGTCTAAAAGGCGGTGGCCTCCGGCGGGCAGGGGCGTTGCCCCTGCACCCTTTGCAGGGCGCTGCCCTGCACCCGCAAGGGGCGAGCCGCCCCTTGACCCGGCATGTTTTGGGGGAGAGAGAAGGGCAAGGGGCACAGGGGTGCGTGCGGGGGAAACGTCTGCGTTCGGGCTTTCTTTATGTTCGCATTTTCACTATGCTTTCAAAAAAAACGTGCCTGTCAATCACCGCTGGAGGATGCCGTGCTTTTGCCGTCACCTATTGAAATGTCTCGCTGGGATCGCGCCGCAATCGAATGGGGCTTGCCAGAACCGCTCCTTATGGAAAACGCGGCACGGGAAGCCTTCCATGTGCTGGTGGCGGCTGTCGCTCCGAAAGGTGTGACAGACGCCGCAAACGTCCTTCACGGCAAACGGGTTTTGCTGTTCATGGGCAGTGGGAACAACGGCGGGGACGCGGCCTGTCTTGCCAGACAGATACACGCGGCTGGTGGTGACGTGCTGGTGCTGCACACCAGACCCTTACGCGCCAGCAAGGGGGCAACAGGCAGGCATGTGCGACTGGCGAGACGGTGCGGCGTCTTGTTTGCTCCTGCCTCTGGCTGGCCCAACCGGTACCGCGACACCGTATGGGACCCTTTGTGGCAGGCAGAAGGCACCTCGCGGGGCAGTGGCCCGGACATCGTGGTGGACGGGTTGCTTGGTACAGGTTTTTCTGGGACACTGCGGCCTGAGGAACACCGTCTTGTGCTGCGAATCAACGCGCTGGCGGCCTTGCGGGGGATTTTTGTGCTCGCGCTGGACATTCCTTCTGGACTCAACGGCCTCACAGGGCGCCCCTGCCCGCTTGCGGTGCGTGCGCACGCCACCGTGACCTTTGAGGCCGCCAAGCCGGGTTTGATTCTGCCGGAAGCCTCCCCCTTTGTCGGACAGCTCCACATCCGCCCCATCGGCATCCCTCGGCTTGTCCGCGAGAGCTATCCCGCGTCCTACCAGAGCATCGACCGTGACCTCGCCGCCCTGCTCCCCATGCCCACGCCGCACTGGCACAAAGGATCAGCGGGCACGGTGCTCATCATCGGTGGCACAGATGGCCTGACAGGTGCGCCGCACCTTGCCGCTCGTGCGGCACTGCGTTCTGGGGCAGGACTGGTGCGTGTTGCCGCACCTGCGGGCTTGTGCAACGACATCAAGGCGCATTGCCCTGACATCATGACTCAGCCTCTGGGAGACGCAAGGACAACGCGCTGGTCACCCGCGCTCCTCAAAGAACTTCTGCCCGCGCTTGCCCAGTCTGATGCGGTGGTCATTGGCCCCGGCATCGGACGCGAACCCGACACCATCGCCTTTGTCCTCGCCTTTCTGGCGCAGACCCGCCCGGCAACGGTCATCGACGCCGACGCCCTCTACGCCCTCGCAACCGCTCCCCACTGCCTGCAAACCCTCAAAAAAACCGACATCCTCACCCCTCACCCCGGCGAAGCGGCTCGGCTTCTGGAAGGGGGAACGGCAACGCAGGGAGAGGTCTGTGGCACGGCGCAGATTCAGGCGGATCGCTTTGCGGCGCTTGAGGCGCTGAGAGCGCTGTCCCCGGCGGTGTGGATCTTGAAGGGTGCGGGAACGCTGGTCGGTTCGCCAGAACATCCGGTGTCCGTCTGCCCACACGCTGTGCCCAACCTCGCCGTTGGTGGCTCTGGGGATGTCCTTGCGGGGTGTCTTGGCACCCTGCTTGCCCAGTCGCCTCCAGACAGTCATCTGGTGGCCTGCCTTGGCGTGCTCCTCCATGCCGAGGCCGGACGCCTGCTTGCCCACACCTTCCCCGTGCGGGGCAACACCGCAAGCGACATCGCCGATGCCTTGCCAAAGGCTCGTTCCGAGCTTGTACAAACCAGCGATTGATGCAAGAACGGCTCTGCTACAATCTTCTTATGCCACTTCTCCTGCAAAAAAACCTTGAAGGACAGGCGGGTGTGCCGCACTGGCAGGGTTGAGGAAAGAGAAACGCTATGGTTGATCTGAAAGGTTTTTTGTACGGGCTGTGTTCGTCCACAACGTTCGGCCTGATTCCCTTTTTCGCCCTTCCGCTCATGCAGCAAGGAATGCTGTTTGATTCTGTGCTGTTTTACCGTTTTCTCATTGCCGGACTGCTTGTGGGGGTGATTCTCTTTGTCCGCAGGGAGCCTTTTCACGCAACCTATCGTGAGCTTGGCATTCTTGCCATGTTGAGCGGTTTTTATACGGCGGCAGCGCTCCTTGTCTTCATGGGGCTTTCCTACCTCCCCAGCGGCGTGGTGACGACCATCCATTTTCTCTATCCCGTGTTTGTCGCGCTGATCATGATGCTGTTCTTCAACGAAAAGCGCTCACCCATAACGATCACAGCCATTCTTCTGGCTACGGCGGGGGTGGCCTTGCTCTCTTCCGGGGGTGATGCGGGCGGCATCAATCTTGTGGGGCTGGTCATCGTGCTCTTTTCTGCGCTGTTCAACGCGCTGTACATCGTTGGCATGTGCCGTTGCGGATTGCGCATGACAGGACTCAAGGTCACGTTTTATCTCCTGATGTTCGGTAGCCTGTACGCCTTGCTGCTCCTCCTCGTGCGCAACGATTTTCAGAGGCTTGACGGCTGGATCATGCTGTTGCATGTCGTCCTGCTTGCCCTTGTCACGGCAGTGATTTCCAATCTTACGCTGGTCATCGCTGTCCGGCGCATCGGTTCCACCCTGACCTCTATCCTCGGCGCCATGGAACCTGTCACCGCTGTCGCGGTGGGCGTGCTGCTCTTTCACGAAACCCTGACCACTTCCCTTGCGCTGGGGGTGCTCATCATTCTGCTTGCTGTTGGTCTGATCATCCTTGCCCGTCCAGTGGAAGAACGGCTGGCGCGCTTGTTCAAACGCTGACACCGTGCGCTTCTTACAACGATTCTCTGTCTAGCACCCTACAGTTGATGGCTTCGGCAAGGTGCGCCACGCTGAGGGTTTCCACAGCGGCGAGATCGGCAATGGTACGGCTGATCCGTAAAATTCGGGTATAGGCACGAGCGGAGAGCGCCAGACGTTGCACCGCTTCACGCAAAAAATCGTGTTCTCCCGCGCCGAGATGGCAATACTGTTCGAGCATCCGCCCAGAGAGATCCGCGTTGGTGCGACAGCGCGGGGTGTCGGCGTAGCGGCGTGTCTGGATGTCGCGTGCCGTCATGACCCGTTCGCGCATCCGGGCAGAGGAGGTGGTGGGCGTGACAGCCTGCAAGTCTTCATACGGGACAGCCGGCACATTGACATGCAGATCAATGCGATCCAGCAACGGCCCGGAAACCCGCGACCGATACCGCTGAATCTGCATAGCCGAACATACGCAACGGTGTTGCGTATCCGTAGAATAGCCACAAGGACAAGGATTCATGGCAGCGACAAGCATACAGTCCGCTGGAAAGCTCACCGCTTGCGCCACCCGCGAGATGCTCACCGAACCCTCTTCGAGCGGCTGACGCAAGACATCGAGCGTGCTTTTGCCGTATTCCGGCAATTCGTCCAGAAAGAGCACCCCACGGTGTGCAAGAGAAACTTCGCCGGGGCGAGGAAAGGCACCTCCACCCACCAGCGCGACTTCAGAAACAGTGTGGTGCGGGGCACGAAACGGACGGCGCGACACAAGGCCTCGACCGTTCAACATTCCGGCGACACTGTAAATTTTGGTGACCTCAAGCGCCTCATCAAAGCCCAGCGGCGGCAAAACAGACGGGATGCGCTGCGCCAGCATGGTTTTCCCACTTCCGGGAGGCCCGATCAAGAGCAGATTGTGTGCGCCTGCTGCGGCTATTTCAATGGCACGCTTGGCATTGTCCTGCCCTTTCACGTCCGCAAAATCCAGCAACAGTTCGGCGTCATCCGGCTCTCGTGCGTCGATGTGCGCGGGTTCCAGCTCCAGTTGTCCCATGAGGAAATTGATTGCTTCCCCAAGCGTACGCGGGCCATAGGCAGGCAGACTGTCCACAACCGCCGCTTCAGGCGCGTTTTCCGGTGCGGTGAGGATACCGGTTGCGCCTTCATTGCGCGCAAGCACAGCCAGCGGCAACACGCCCGGAACCGGCTTTATTTCGCCACTCAGCGACAATTCACCGATCAGAAACCAGCCCTGAATGCGCTCTGCCGGGATGATCCCCGCCGCTGCCAGAAACGCCACAGCCAGTGGCAAATCGTACCCGCTCCCTGCCTTGCGGCGATCCGCTGGCGCCAGATTGACCGTGATGCGCGCAGGTGGAAGTTTGAACCCGCAGGAACGCAACGCGGCAAAAACCCGCTCTTTAGCCTCGCGTACCGCCCCTTCCGCCAGCCCCACCATCACAAACGATGGCAAGCCCTGCCGCAATAAATCGACTTCCAGATCAACCCGGAAAGCATCCACCCCCTGAAGCGCCCCACATGCCAGTCTGACGACCATTTGTTGCTCCTTTTAGAGCATTTTACCCTTGAAAATGAAGGCTCTACGGCGCACACGAGTGCGACGCGCCGCAACGCAGCGGCTGCAAAAAGGGGGGAACCTTTCTAAACAAAGGTTCCCCCCTTCCCGCGATTCTCCCTCTATCCCACCAGCTCTCTTGCCTTTGCTAAGGCTCCGGCAAGGGAGGGAAAGATGTTTTCTTCTCCGACAGCGCGAACGATACCGACTTTAGTAAGGGTGCGGCGCGCTGGGGGTTGCATGTCAGCAAGCAGGATATGGCACCCTTCAATCCGCCGGGCAAGGAAAGACTCCAGCGCGTGGATGCCCGTCATGTCAATGGAAGGGGTGTTGTGCAGATACAAAATAAAAACCTTAGGCGGCGTTTCCATCGCGTCGAGCGTTGCCTGAAAACGATCCGCGATACCAAAAAACAGCGGGCCGTTGATGGAAAAAATCTGCACGCCGTCAGGCACATCTTCACCACTGACAGGAATGTCCGCCGCACCCTCGTCTTCCTGCGCACAAGAAATCTGGGTCAGCTCACCCATCCGCCGCATGAAGAGCAGTGAAGCCACCATCACACCCATGTAGACGGCAACTGTCAGGTCAAAGATCACCGTCAACGTGAAGGTCAGCAACATCACCGACCAGTCGGATTTCGGGCCGTGGAACATGTGCCGCAAGGTGCGCAGATCGCTCATGTCATAGGCGACCATGACCAGCACCGCAGCCAGCGCCGCCAGCGGGATAAACTCAATCAGCGGCAAAAACCAAAGCAACACCGCCACCAGAAAAACCGAGTGTACAATAGCCGCAACAGAGGACTGTGCCCCGGCGCGAACGTTGGTAGCGGTACGGGCAATGGCTCCTGTGGCGGCAAAGCCTCCAAAAAAGACCGCCGCAATGTTCCCGACACCTTGCGCCACCAGCTCCATGTTGGAATTGTGCCGATCCCCAGTCATGCCGTCCGCAACCACACAAGCCAGCAAGGATTCAATGCCCGCCAGCAAGGCAATGGTCAGGGCGTCTGGCAACAAAAGCCGGATGCGCTCAAAGGTGATGTTTGTGGGGAGGCTGAATTCGGGAAGTCCCGTTGGCATCGCACCAAAGCGCGAACCAATGGTATCCGCAGGCAGATTGAACAGCCAGACCACCACCGTAGCCAGAAAAACACCGACCACTGGCGCGGGAACTTTAGGAATCTTGCGCCGCACAAGCAAAATAACCGCGAGCGTGAGCAAGGACACCGCAACCGTTGTCGGGCTAAAATCAAGCGCATTCTTAGCGTAGACACCCCATTTGTCGAGAAATTCAGGCGGGGTGCTGGCAAGCGGCAGACCAAAAAAATCCTTCATCTGTGACGAAAAAATGAGCAGCGCGATCCCGGTGGTGAAGCCCGTTGTGACAGGATAGGGAATGAATTTGACAAGCGCTCCCAGTCGCAAAAGTCCAAACAAGATCAGCAACACCCCCGCCATCAGCGTTGTGAGCACCAGCCCATCGTACCCATGCCGAGAAACAATGTTGTAGATGATGACGACAAACGCCCCGGTAGGGCCGCTTACAGGAAACCGACTGCCACTGAAAAAAGCCATGAAAAAGCCAGCGACAATGGCGGTATACAGCCCCCGCTCTGGCGAAAGCCCGGACGCAATGGCAAAAGCAAGCGCCAGCGGCAAAGCAACCACACCAACGGTGATGCCCGCAGAAATATCCTTACCAAGGAGAGAAAAACTGTATCCACGGCGTAGCGTTGTCACAAGACTCGGAATAAGCGGTGCTTTATCTCTAGCCCGCTGTACATTCATCGGCATAACAATCCCCCCTGGAGCAGATTCATCCTGAAAATGCTCTCGCAAAAGTATTTCCCGTTCGCACCCAAAACAGGTACAAACGGGAAAGACGGCATAGCAAAAACAGTTCTGGTAACAACAGGCTCTAGTCTACTGGCTCAGATGGCGTAGCAGGACTAGAACGCCTGCCCAGCTCCATACTGCGCTCGTAATAGCGCAGCACAGCGGACATGCTCAAGGTCATAGCAAGGTAGAACAGCGCGACCGTCACCCAGACTTCAAAGGCTCGAAAATTAACCGCGATGATTTCTTGTCCCTGCCGGGTCAGCTCGCCAACCCCGATCACCACAAGGAGCGATGTGTCCTTCAACGAAATGATACACTGGTTGGTCAGCGGCGGGATCATACGGCGAAACGCCTGCGGCCAGATGACGTAAAGCATGGTCTGCGTCTGAGACAAGCCCGTGGAGCGTCCTGCTTCGGTCTGTCCCTTGTCGATGGAAACGATGGCACCCCGCACGATTTCTGCGATGTACGCACCAGAATTGACCCCAATAGCCACAACCCCAGCCACATCAGGTGGGATGCGCATCCCAAGAGCCAGCGGCAGACCAAAATACAGGAACATGACCTGCACAATAAGAGGTGTCCCGCGAATGGCCTCAATATAGATCACCGCGAGGGTCTTGAAAAAACGGTTGCGGGCGGTATTCACAAGGCCTGTGAAGACACCAAGGAACAGCCCTAGCCCCAGCCCACCCACCGTGATAAGCAGGGTGAGCTTGACCCCGTTCAACAATAAGGGTGCGGTTTCCAGAATAACGGAAGGTTCAAAGTCAAAGGCCATACGTCCAAACCAGTGGGGTAAAAAAGGACGGGGAGAGAGCCTCCCCGTAAAACAGCAGAGGAATCTGCTTCGACTCCTCTGCGTTGCTTGTACACTACCTATAGCTCTTTACTTGCGATCCTTGGGGGCATACCCAAACCACTTGAGGTACAGCTTGTCATACGAGCCGTCCTTGTGCATCTGCGCAAGCGCTTCGTTGACTTTCTTGGTCAGCGCTTCGTGACCCTGCGCAAAACCAATGCCGTACTGCTGGCCTTCGTAGAGCGGGCCAACAACCTTGGCCTTGCCCTTGCCTGCGGTGGTAGCAAACTGGCTCACCACGGGAGCGTCAAACAAGACAGCGTCAACGCCCTTGCTGAGAAGTTCAAAGAACATCCCATCGTTGTTGGGGAATTGCTTCAGTTCCTTGGCTTTGCCAAACTTCGTCATGAAGGGGACGGATGAGGTACCCGTCTTCACCGCAACGTTTTTTCCGGCGAGATCTTCAAGTTTGGTGATCTGCTTTTCGTCTTCGCGTACCAGAATAGCCAGACCAGAGGTGTAGTAGCCGTCAGAGAACTTCACAACCTTGGCGCGTTCTGGCGTGATGGTCATGCCAGCGATACCCACATCCACGTTGCCTGTTTGCAGACCGGGGATGATGCCGTTGAAGTCCATAGGCTGAAATGTGTAGGAGACGCCCACAATTTTGGCAAGCTGCTGCCACAATTCGATGTCAAATCCCGTAAATTTTCCGTCCGGGCCTTTAAATTCAAACGGCATGAAGTTGGTGTCGTGTGCGACAACAAGATCCTTAGCAGACACAGGAACAGCCAGCATAAGCATGACCATAAGCCCCATCAGCAAACGAGCACTACCTTTCATCAGAAACCTCTTCAGTAAAAGGGACGTGAAACGCCATCAGTCTCCAGTGCGACAAGACCCTCCACGGGGTCGCGGCGAACGAATGTATACAATTGCTCATGTTGGCGCAAAAATCAAGGGGGGCGAATCTTTCTCGTAAAAAATTCGCCCCCATTTCTGGGTACATGCAGGTGTCCTCAGGCAAAGCGCTGTACCTTTCCGGCGTGCAGTACATGCACGGCGCACCCCAGTCACGGATCAAAGGCGCGGATCACCCGCCCCACATTGACCGGACTCCCCACATCCGGCACCGCAACACCAAGCAGGGCTTCCTCAATGGCGCCACGTTGTCCAGAAGCGTCACGAGGTGAACAATTCCACATAGATGCAGCAATAACCGTGTAGGCGGCGATCTTGTGCTTCTTGATCCGCAGAGCGTGGACAAGCGCCCCTCTGGGGGCTTCGGTACAAGCAAAACCTTCGCCCTCTTCCGGCACATCTGGAAGAACAAAGGTGGGGGCACCCGGCTCAAGATCCCGCAACCATCCCTCAATGGCACCGATCAAGGCATAGACTTCTTCAGCGCGGGCAATGTTTCGACCCATGATCGAAAAAGCTCTGTCCTCGCCGAGTTCACGAAACGACTGCGCCGTGATCCCAAACTGTGCTGCAAGCGCCGTGCGTCCCATGGAAGATAAGGGAAGATCGTTCACCCACATCCGCGCCAGTGGCCCGACTTCCACCCGTTGCCCGGCATAGGTGGGTGCCTTGATGAAGCTGTAGGCGCCTGCCTTGTCCACATCCGGTTGCTTTTCGTTGTCTGACGCAAACCACGCATAGCGCACGTCTTCGTGGATCTTGTTCTTGTCGAAAGGCTGGTCTTTGCCATTCAGATAGAGTCCCGCACCAAAGAACTCCTTGCCGTCACCCAGTGGAAACACACCCGCGCACAGCGCGTTTCTATAACCATGCGCCATGGCAAACAGATCTGCGTACTGCGCACTGATGCGGTAGGCCAGTGGCAGGTAACGGTTTTCCACGAACGCCCGGATTTTTTTGAGACGTGCGGCAAATTCCAGTATGACCTCGCGGGTGGGGATTGCCGCCGCACCACCTGCCAGAATGCCTTGCAGATGTGGCATCCGTCCGCCAAACAGAGCTACCAGTTCATGGCAGGTCTGCCGGACTTCCAGCGCTTCAAGGTATTCATCCACCGCCAGCGCGTTCTGTTCCTTTGTCAGGCGCAAATCCGGGTGCTCGTAGCGCGGGGTGAACGGCACGGTATCGGGACACCGGAAATAGTCTTGTCCTGCCAGATGATAGAAGTGCAAGATGTTGGATTGTACATAGTTTCCAGCAAGCATCAGGTTCCGCGCTCTTCTCCCGTTTGGAGGAATGGCTGTGCTACTCGCCGCTTCGAGTGCGAGTGAGGCCGCTGTTGCGTGCGCGACAGGGCACACCCCGCAGATCCGTTGCACGATCTGCGAGGCATCCCGTGGATCACGACCGCACAAAATCGTCTCAAAACCTCGGTACATCCCCCCTGTCAGTCGCGCCTCCACCACCACACCGCCTTCCACCTCCACCTCCACCTTGAGGTGCCCCTCCAGCCGCGTCACCGGATCAATCGACAACCTGACCTTAGTCATACGAACTCCTTTGTGCGGTCAGTGAAGAGGCGTGGGCGTAAAACGGCGATGTGCCGTCGGGGAAGTTGGGTTCGGTGCAACCGATGCAGGTTGCGTTGGCGATGCACCAGTTGACGCCGCCATTCCACTTGCGTTTTGCGGCATCGCACCCGCTCCAGGGCCCCTTGCACCCCAATTTGAACCGACAGCCTGCCTTGTCTGTCAAAAACGGCGAAAACTGCTCCGCCTGATACGCGCCCAGCCACGGACAACTCAAATGCGTGTTGGGATAAAAAACCTTGGGTCTGCCAACACTGTCTAGCGTGGACAAGGTTTCGACAAGCCCCCCTTGCAAGCCCTTGCGCTTGATCGCGTCGAGCAAAAGCACCAGCGTGCCCACCATCCAGTCAGGATGCGGGGGACAACCCGGCACATTGATGACAGGTGTGGGGATGTTGCGCGCTTGCAAGAAGGTGGAGACGCTCACGGCACCCGTCTGTTGTCCGTGCGCCGCAGGCACACCGCCATACGCCGAACACGTTCCTGCGGCGATAACAACAGCCGCGTTGCGCGCCATGATGTCTGTAACTTCAACCATCGTGTATTCGTGATGCTCACTTGCAGCAACCACACAATACCGCCCGTCTGCCCGCAACGGAATGGAACCTTCCACGATAAAGATGTATTGTCCGGCAAAGGTGTTTGCTCTGTTGAGCATGTACTGAAACGCAAGCTGGCCTTCGGCTGCCATGAGCGTGGGGTGATACTGCATTCCGATGATCTTCAAAAGCACATCCGCAATGCCGGGGTGGGTGGCGTTGAGCAAAGAGACTGTACACCCGGTGCATCCCTGCCCTTCAACCCAGAACACAGGCGGCCTGTGCCCTGTGAGGGTTTCTGCCAACACCTCACGGACAAACGGGTGAAACAACTGCGAAACCCCAAACCCCGCTACGGTTCCAGTACAAAGTCGTACAAAGTCACGCCGAGAAAGTTCCATTGCCAACCTCCCTCTCCGAGCAAGGAAAAAGATTCAACTCTGATTTTCGTTCTATCTTCGGTGAGGATAAAATCAATGATTCTAATAGATAGAGAGAGTAGAGGCGTTCAAAAAATCCTGTGATACAGGCAGTTGACCTTGACGCCCTGCCCGGAGAAAGGCAGACTTCAAGCAGAACATTTTGTACGCAAAGTGGCGGGAGAAAAAAAGATGTTGCGGTTTCTCATTCCTTTTCTGGTGATAGCGCTGGTGGTGGTTGTCCTGATGACAGGAAAACGCGGGTTGATCCGTGGGGTTGCAGACGACATGCTGGTGTCCCCTGCGCGTCCTGCCGTGGCTGTGGCACCGCGTGCGGGCTTGACGCTCGTCGATGCCAGACGGGCGGATCTGTCTCCGTCCGTACAAGGAAGCGCGTTAGCGGCAACCTCGGTGCAGCTTTGTTACGCGCTCTATCAGCGCCCGGCGACAACACCACCTGACCCCGCCAAGCCTGAAGCGCGACTGGTGGCGCTCATGGCTGTTGCGGAATCGCCGTACCGCTGGCCCACGGAACCAGAGGCGCAAGGTCTTGAAATCATACGCACCCTCAAGCAAGAACTGGCAGGCTATACGGGTGTTGCCGAAACCTTTGTGTTGCCTGATGCCGATGATCCGTGGAGTGCTGTTGCTGAAGCGGACGCCCATGAGGCGGATCACTGGCGAGGGGGGAGCCTTGTGCGGCGCTACACCTTCCTGCTGTGGCAGAGCAAGGCAAAAGTGTTGCTTGAGTACCGCGAACCTCTCCCTGCGCCCGATATTGTGCCGCTTGTTGACGACATTCCCTTGCTCGCCGCGTTTGAAGCCCGCGCTTTGAAAGCGTTCGTGCTTCTGAATGGTGATACCAGCGTGGAAAAGTTGCCGCATCCTAAGCAAAATCTCCCCTATCCTCCAGAAACCGTAAATCGACGCACGCTTACCGCGTATCTCGGCGAACTCTGGAACAATCAGCATTGAGTGCAACGAAAAAAAGGCCGCTTCCCCTTATCCTTATCGAGAACAGGCCGATAAGAGAATGACACCGTCTCGATGCAAGGAGAAACAGCATGAAAATCAACGCCGGTACGTTGCGCATGACAGAGCCGCTGACAGGTTCTGCGGTGCAGGAAAAAAAGAAGGCTGAGGCCGAAACGTTGCCAACAGGCGACACGCTGGCTCTTTCTGATGACGGTCGGGAAAAGGCGGCGGGTTTGCCCAAAATCGCGCTTGACCCCGACGCCCAAAACTACGCCCCCACGGCAAAGCCTGAAGAGCGTGAACCAGCCGCGTCAAGCCCACAGCTAGACGGCAACACGCTGAAAAAAGGCGGCGGGGGCGGCTTTGGTGGTGCGGGCAGTGCCGGCAGTGCGGATGAGGCTGAAGGTACTGGCGATGAAAG
>JAVVPW010000032.1:2666-14942 GCA_036655575.1 Bilophila sp. | reverse complement strand
GCCTGTCTGTAGCCCGAAAAAACGCATTGCACAAGACCCGGCACTTGACGAATCGCGTACCTACGGCGTAGCACTGTTAGAGCGTTTTCAGAATGAAAATGCTCTGCTGACACGAAAGTGGCAGCCGCCGCAACGCGGCGTGGATTTTGGGGAAAAACCGACCCGAAGGGTGCCCCGCAGGGGCATAGCCGTAGGCGAGTGCAACGAGCCGTACGGATATCGAGAGCAACGCGACGTTTTTCCCCAGAATGCCAACTTTGAAACGTGTAGCGTTTCAAAGTTAATCTGCTCTTAGTCGCGCAGCCATTCGATGGGGTCACCCTTGCGCGGGGGGACAGGGGGGGTCTGGTCGGGGTAGCCGAGGGGGGTCACACCGACAAGGCGGTACCCATCCGCACCGAGCCAGTCGATGAAGGCTTTTTCTGCGGTGACGTAGCCTGTCATCCAGCAGGTGGCGAGTCCGGCTTCATGGGCAAGCAACAGAAAATTCTGAAAGGCCGCGCCAGCAGAAAGGAAGTTCGCCCCGTCTGCAAGCTCGGTGGGGGCGATTTTGGACAGACAGATCACAGCGGTGTGCGCTCCGCCAAGGTTTTTGAAATACCCTTTGACGAGCTTTTGCATTTTTTCGTTGAACTGTTGCGCCTTGAGCGGCCCATCCATGAGTTCGGCGACATTGGACGAGAGCTGAAGCAGTTCTTCAAACTTTTTGCCCTGTACCACAATGTACTTCCAGGCCTGCCTGTTCATGCCAGAAGGTGCCCACAAGGATTTTTGCAAAAGGTCTTCTAGCACCGCGTCGCTGATGGGGTCAGGAAGAAACTTGCGAATACTGCGCCGTTCCCGAATAGCTTCCCAGAGTTCCATAAGAATCTCCTTTGTAAAAGGTTCTTGTAACAGGCTCTATGCGGTAGCTTTGACGATGGCGTCAGCAAGAGCGAGGAAACCGCGCTTGGCTGGTGCGTCTTCAGAGAGATTCACAATCGGTACACCACGGTCTGCGGCGACAACGGTGGCGGGGTCGAGCGGGATGGCGCCTAAAAACGGCAAGCCGTACTGCTTTGCCAGCGCTTCGCCGCCGCCCTTCTTGAACAGATCAATCTCCTTGCCACAGTGCGGGCAGGCCAGACCACTCATGTTTTCCACAATGCCCAGAACAGGCGCTTCGACCTGCTGCAAAAAGTCAAGCGCTTTGCGGACATCCGCCAGAGAAAGCTCTTGCGGCGTTGTCACGACAACACAGCCGGCGTCAGGGATGGCGTCAAGCACCGTCATGTGCTCATCCCCGGTTCCGGGAGGCGAATCAATGACCAGATAGTCGAGCGTCCCCCACAGCACATCTGACAAAAACTGCCGGATAGCCCCGGTTTTCTTGGGGCCACGCCACAAAATGGCGGTGTCCTTGTCCTGAAGGAACGCATCCATAGAGATCATGGACAGCCGTTCGCCACAAGGGACAGGCAACATCTTGCCCTGATCGTCCGCCCGCACGGATTCGGTCACGCCAAGCAGACGCGGCACGCTTGGGCCGTGCAGATCCACATCAAGAATGCCAACCGTAAACCCGCGTGCCGCCAGCGCACAGGCAAGATTGACTGTCACGGAACTCTTGCCGACACCACCCTTGCCACTCATGACAAAGAGCTTGTGTCGAACATTTTCTAGATTGTGCGTCAGCGCCTTGTTCTGCATAGACGCGGACATGGGGATTGTTGTCTGCCCTTGAGGCTGATTGGAGGAACACGAAGATGCCATGAAAAACTCCTGAAAAAGACGTTGCACGGCGGTGTTTTTCCGCCCGTGTACACAAGGTCTATAAGGCTTTTTTGCGCGTTGGGCGAGAGCCTTGTAGAGCATTTTCATTTTGAAAATGCTCTGCTTTTTTTTACCAGCCGTGGTCACCAACCAGATCCACAAACGTCACGTTGCCAAGGCCTTTTGCCGTGACTCTGCCATCGCGCCTGACCACGCGCACCAGACGCTGGGCGCGGCGGTTCGCGCCGACCGGGAGGATCATGATGCCGGGGTCAGCAAGTTGCTCCAAAAGCGGCACCGGAATATCGGGGCCACCTGCTGTCACAATGATGCGGTCAAAGGGCGCGTTTTCTTCCCACCCCAGCGTGCCATCGGCAAGGCGCATCCTGATACCGCGCAAGCCTTGCGCCAGAAAGAGATCGCGGGTCGAAAAATAGAGTTCGCGTACCCGTTCCACCGTGAAAACATCCACCCCCATCCCCGCAAGGACAGCGGCCTGATACCCAGAGCCTGTGCCTATCTCAAGCACAGACATCCCCGGTTGCGTCTCCAGAAGCTGGGTCATGCGGGCGACGATGTAGGGCTGGGAGATGGTCTGTCCGTAGCCAATGGGCAAGGGGTGATCCTCGTAAGCGCGAGCCTGCAAGGCTTCGGGAACAAACAAATGGCGGTGTACAGTTCGCATGGAGGTGAGGACGGCGGCGTCTGTGATGTCGCGTCCTTCAAGTTGTTCTTTGACCATGCGTTCGCGCTGGCGCCGAAAATCGGGAAGAGGGAGAGAATACGCTGTCATTGTCATGCTGTGTCCAGTGAAAAAACATGTCGGGCGGGAATGTGTTTTTGAGAACGCGACTTGCCTATCTGCCGTCCCTGTGCGAAACTGCCTTACAGCCAAGCGGCGCAGGCGGCAGTTTGTTAGAAGCCGATGTGTTCCGGCGGCATGGGTACAATGCCCGAAAACGCGCCATTCAAGCAAACCTTTTTTTGGAGCTTCGCTCCAGAGTCGATGACTACCCGTGGCATCTCGGGAGGGAACAGATATGATCTATGTAAGCGATCTCATGACCACCAAAGTGTTTACCCTGCAGCGGACGGACACCCTGCGCGATGTGCGCACGCTCATGCAGCTTGCCAGAGTTCGGCATATCCCGGTAACAACGGACGGCGGCATCTTTGTGGGTCTGCTCACACACCGGGATCTGCTTGGGTACGCTGTTTCCCATCTTGCGGAAATAGAACAAGAAGAGCAAGCCGAAATAGAATCATCCATTATTGTGGAAGATATCATGCGCATGGATGTTCTTACAACCGCACCAGACATCTTGCTGCGCGAGGCTGCTGAAGTGCTCTACCGCAACAAGTACGGTTGCCTGCCTGTACTTGACGACACGCGAAAACTTGTGGGCATCATCACCGAAGCTGATTTTCTTCGCCTCGCCATCGCGCTGTTGCACGACGCTTGATGGGAACAAATGCTAAGGGAAGCAACGTCTTGGGGAAGGGAAACCTTTCTGGAGAAAGCGCCTTCCCTTACGGCACAAGATGGTGGTAAAAAACGTTTGTGCGGTTGGTTTAACGGGGGTTTCCCTGCTGTTCAGGAGAGAGCATGTCCGGTTTTCGCAGAACAATCAGTTATGGATTTGTGTTTGTTTTTCTCGCCTTTGTCGCCTACGGTACCTACATTTTCCTCGATGATCTGGAGGGCCCACAGATCGTCATGACGCCTGACACCGGGCGCGTCTCGCCAACGCAAGATATTCAGCTCACCCTCACCGACGCCAAATCCAAAGTGCGTTCGGTCACGGTGTATGTCCGCAAAAACAGCCAGTCTCTGGTGGTTTTTGAACGTACTTTCAGCACAACCGCCCCATCGCAGACCGCGTCTTTCAATCTCAAGAACGCTGGACTGCGCGATGGCTCCTTTGAGCTTGAAGTGGTGGCTCGTGACACCGCGCTGGCTGGCTTTGGCAAGGGCAATTCCTCCACACGGGTTTGGGACATGCGCATCGACACCCAGCCCCCAAGGGTGAAAGTCCGCACGCTTGCCCCAGCTTTGCGGCGTGGGAGCGTCACCGCCATCGCTTACACCGTGTCTGAAGAAGTGGGGATCACGGGCATTGTGCTGGGTTCGCGGTTCTTCACGGCACACAAGCAGCCAAATGGCTTGTATTATTGCTTCTTTGCGTGGCCTTTGGATGTCTCCAAGGATGCGTTCACGCCGGAAGTCATGGCGAAAGACCTTGCTGGAAACGAAGCGCGGAGTCGGGTGCTTGTCAATGCCGCAGAACGCAACTACCGCAACGACACGCTCAACATCAGCGACAAATTTTTGAACGACAAGATGCCGAACTTTGAGGCGCTTGTGCCCAACGCCACCACGAATCTTGAGCGCTATATCCTTGTTAATACCGAAGTTCGCATCGCTAACGAAAAAAGATTGATCGAGGTTGGCAAAGACACCGCGCCCACCATGCTCTGGAGCGGGGCGTTTCAGCGTCTGCACGGTTCAGCGGTCAAGGCCAATTATGGGGATCATCGCACCTACATGCACAATGGGGTAAAAATAGACGAACAAACCCACATGGGGCTTGATCTCGCCTCAACCATGCAGGCGCCAGTCCCCGCAGCCAACGACGGCAGAGTCGTTCTGGCGGAAAATCTGGGGATTTTTGGGAACATTGTCGTCATCGACCACGGTCTGGGTTTGCAGTCGTTGTATTCGCATCTGAGTGAAATCCATGTCAATGTTGGCGATGCCATCAAGAAGGGCGCCACCCTCGGACGCACCGGCGTCACCGGGCTTGCCGGCGGCGATCACCTCCACTTTGGCGTTTTGCTGGACGGCGTACAGGTACACCCCATCGACTGGCTCGATCCCAAGTGGATCAAGAACACCATCATTGATCGGCTTTCCTCTGCCTCGGCGGGTTGAGAAGCGCCGTTTGCGTCAGGGAGCGCCGTTGGCACCTGAAACGACCAGAGGCTCCAAAGACACCTCCTTTCTGGGACTTTGCCTTTCAAGCAGGTTGTGGTATGAGAGAAATACATTGCGTCGGCAAAGCGGGTAACTCCATGTTCAACTTGGCTAACCAGATCACTCTGGCTCGGATTTTTTTCGTCATCCCTATCGTGATCCTGCTCTATTTTGAAGGGCGGGTCGCGTGTTTCATGGCAGCGCTTTTGTTCAGTATAGCCTCAATCACAGATTTTCTGGACGGGCATATTGCGCGAAAGTCAAACATGGTGACGAGCTTTGGCAAGTTTCTTGATCCCCTTGCGGACAAGTTGCTGATCTGCTCTGTGCTCATTATGTTTGTAGAGCTGGGCTGGGTTCCGGCGTGGATGACCATTCTCATCGTCGGACGAGAGCTTGCTGTCACAGGGCTTCGCGCTATGGCTATTGACGAGGGCGTGCTCATCGCCGCTGACAAGTTCGGAAAAGTCAAGACTGTCTTGCAAATCGTCGCCATTATCCCCTTACTTGTTCACTATCCACTCCTTGGGCTGAACATGGAACGCATCGGGATTTTTTTGCTTTACATAGCCCTCGCGCTCACGATATTTTCTGGGCTGAATTATTTTTATGGTTTTCATACCAATTGGCTGGCAAAAAACCGGAATGTGGCATGAATGTACGAAGCAGCGGCACGGGTGACAGCACAAGACCTGTGCTTTGGAAAACCATCATTCTAGCGATTGCGATCATGGTCAATGGGGCGTTGTTGTTCCGGCTTGTCTGGGGGCCGCAAAGTCTTGTTTCGTATCGGGAACTTGCCGCACAGCACACCGCTCTTGTCAAGGAAGTTGAAGCCTTTGATACGGTAAATGCGAGTCTGAGCCGCGAAATCCGGCTGTTGCAGTCTGATGAAAAGTATGTTGAAAAAATGATCCGCCAACGACTCAACTTTGTGCGGAGCAAGGAAATCCTCTACCTGTTTACAGACAGGCAGGATGCTGCGGGAGCCCCACCTGATGATGGCAAAAATTGAGTGGTATCAAGAGGTATTGGAACAAGAACCCGGTTCGCGGGTGTTCTTTCCGTTGGCGCGGCTCCTCGAACAAGTGGGGCGGCGCGAGGAAGCGCTGGTTGTTTTGCAAAACGGCGTTTTGCAGCACCCTGATTTTCTTGAGGCTCGACTGTTCCTGATCCAGTTGTTGCACGAGCTGGGGCAGTCTGCCGGGTGCGGCGCGGAAGTCGCCAAGGTTGCGAATTTGTTTGAGGCGTACCCTGCGTTCTGGGATGCGTGGGCGGAAGCCGCAGCCAGCGTGAACCGAGATCTCGAACTCGCCATGCGCTTCATGGCCGCCACCTTCCGGCATCCTGATATTTCCCTGTGCGATGTGCTGGCCTCTGGGCTTGGCTGTCTGTCCTCTGAAGAGAGCGTTTTAGAGCACAGCCCTCAGGGACGCACGGCAGTGTTGCGCGCCACAGTCAGTGCGACCGAGGCTCTTCCCCTCCGAAAACCGGACGCAGCTCTTCCCTTGCAGCCAGAAGCTGTTCGAGATACGCCCCAAAAGCCAGAAACGGCGGCAGCGCCCCCTTTGGTGCGGCGGACGTTTCCCCGGTTTTTGCAACGCAGGACGCGGTTACGGCAAGCGACACGCCAAAGACTTGTTGTGCCGACGCAGAGGCTGCGCTGGCGTTTGCGGGTGAAGGCCCGGTACGTCTGGACGCACCGGAACTTCAAGCTCCTTTCCCCACCCCGCAGGGACAGCTCCCCAGCTTCTCCTTTGACGACAATGAGGAAGATGCGGGCGACACCTCTGAGCAGGATGAACCAACGCTGCGCACCCGCTCGATGGCTGATGTGCTGGCAGAGCAGGGCGATTTTGCCGGGGCACTTGAGATCTATCAGGAGCTGGAGGCCAGCGCGCCTTCACCGGACGAAGCGCATATCCTGCATGAACATGTGCTTGCGCTGGCAGAGCGCCTTTCTACCGCGTGCGAGACTGGCGATGTCGTTTTGGAAGACATGGACGATGAGGAAACAGCGGCGCCTCTACAGGCCGCAACACCCAACACGACGGATGTACCCGAAAAACAGCCTGCAACGACGGCAGGTTCTGACACTACAGACTCGCCCTCGCAAAAGAAACTGATGTCTCTTCTGGAATCACTGGCAGACCGCCTCGAAGCACGGGCACGCACATGATGCGCCTGTTTTATTCTGGAGTTCACAACGTGGATTTTCGCACGACTCTGATGACCACGGTTCTTGCTGGTTCCCTGCTGTGCGGGGGGTGTGGTTCTTCCACGCTGGAAAGCACCTGGAAGAGCACCAAAACGTTTTACGGCGAATACATCAATCCTCCCGCAACCATTGATTATACTGAGAAAGGTACGCTGACAGACGCGGAAACAAAACTGGCTTCGCGGATGGTTGGGATCGACATTCAACTAGAACAGCTCGAACGCTATCTGCAAAACGCGGATCGTCCGCCGTCAGGGGAATCAATCGCTATTTTGTTTGACCGTTTCCCGTGGCTTTCCGGTCTTGCGGCTGTGAATACAGAAGGCAATGTGCTGGCGCAAGAGCCGTCCATTGCCATGAAAACGCTTGATTTTGCGCGTATTCTGGAGCAGAAGCCCAGGGGTACGTCCTTGCGCGGGGTGCGCGGGCTGGTGGAGGATACCCCGCTTGGGGCGGAAATCCTTGCTGGAGTGCCCGTCTATTCCAACGCCGATCTTGTGGGTGTGCTGGTAACGCATTTTGACATGCGTTCACTCCTGACGTATACCAGCGGCGCTGAAGATCTGGTGGTGCTTGCTCCGCAAGGTGTGCTCTGGTCTGGACGTTTTGCGCTTGACGCCACTCCCTTGACAGGGCTTGATTGGGCGGTCATCACCAAAGACGCCACGCAAGGCACTGTTTCCAACAGCAATGGCACGTTCATCTGGATGGCGCGGTTTATCGGTTCGCAGCCGCTTATTTTTGCGGCTCCGAGCGAGGGCACGTTCCCTGAAAATCCTGAACAGCTCGCGGCGTTGTCGAAATCGTCCTCTTTTGGAATGCACAACAGGCTGACTTCGCCCGTAACCGAGTCGCAAGTCATTGAAAACCCTGAAAGCAGTATTCTGCTTTCACCGCTCCCCAAGATTCGGGATTTAGGGCCAACGGAACAAGCTATCACCAATTGATTTTCGGGGCGCGTCTGTGTCGCGTTACGGATTTTTTGTAGTAACCCAAATAGTGTGTAGGCAACATGCTCTAAGGAGGGCGACTCATGTCTTCTGAAATCACCGTCACGGAACACCTGCTTTTACAGCAACAAAGAGCGCCACAGGCGACGGGGCATTTTACCGCGTTGTTTCATGATCTTGTACTTTCTGCTAAAATCATTGCCCGAAGCGTGAGCAAGGCCGGACTTCTAGATGTCCTTGGTGGCACCGGGGACATCAACGTACAGGGTGAAAATGTCCAGAAAATGGACGATTTTGCCAACCGGGTGCTGTTGTATCGGATGGAGCGCTCTGGTGTCTTGTGTGCCATTGCGTCAGAAGAAAACGCGGATCTGGTACGGGTGTCCGCAGCCTTCCCGCGTGGCGATTACATGCTGGTTTTTGACCCGCTGGACGGTTCTTCAAACATCGACGCCAACATCAACGTTGGAACGATTTTCTCCATTCTGCGCCGCAAGCCGGGGCGGAAGGGCGAAGTGCAGCTTGAAGAAATCCTTCAGCCCGGTTCTGAGCAGGTTGCCGCCGGGTATTTCCTGTACGGCACCTCCACCATGCTGGTGTACACAACAGGGCAGGGTGTGCATGGTTTCACGCTTGACCCTAGCGTTGGCGAGTTTTTGCTGTCCCATCCTGACATGCGGATTCCTGAAGAAGGCCACATCTATTCGGTCAACGAAGGGAACTGGTACCATTGGGACGAGAAAGCCCGTGCGGCTGTTGACTATTTCAAGCACCCCACTGAGCCCGGCAAGGAACCTTGTTCCTCGCGCTATGTCGGTTCGCTGGTAGCAGACTTCCACCGGACGTTGCTCTACGGCGGCGTGTTCATGTATCCGCCGGACAGCCGCAAGGGAAAAACACGCGGCAAGCTCCGCTATCTGTGCGAAGCCTCCCCGCTGGCCTTTGTCGCTGAAAACGCGGGCGGTTCCGCAATCGACGGCGATCGGCGTATTCTGGAACTGGAACCGACCACCCTGCACGAACGTGTCCCCCTGTTCATCGGTTCCCGTAAGGATGTTGACGCGATCTGGGATATTTACAGTAAAAAAGACTAGGGGACGGGATGTCGGCTGACGGTTTTGAGGGGGATGTACCTTTTTTTAGAAAGGTACTTCCCTCCAGCCGCCCCTGTTCTTAGACTTTTTGTGTGCGCGAACGAGAACGAGTCAATATGCTGTGTCTTGGTATTGAAACTTCCTGTGATGAAACGGCGCTGGCGCTTGTTGCGGACGGTCGGTGTGTGGACGCTGTGCTGGCAACGCAGATGGATGTTCACGCGCTGTTTGGGGGCGTGGTGCCGGAGCTGGCTTCACGCGAACATTACCGCTTCACAGGTGCGCTCTATGATGAGCTGATGCGGCACAGCGGGTGTTCCCTTGCGGATGTGGACGCCGTGGCTGTGGCACGCGGCCCCGGTCTTTTGGGCGCCTTGCTTGTGGGGGTAGCCTTTGCCAAAGGACTGGCGCTGGCGGGAAACAAGCCCCTCATCGCGGTCAACCATCTGCACGCGCATCTTCTGGCTGTGGGACTGGAACACGAGCTGGTCTATCCGGCGTTGGGTCTGCTTGTCTCTGGCGGGCACACCCATCTGTACCGCATGGACGCACCCGAATCGTTTGTGTTGCTGGGGCGTACCCTTGACGATGCGGCGGGCGAAGCCTGTGATAAATTTGCCAAAATGCTCGGTCTTCCGTATCCGGGAGGGGTGCTTCTGGACAAGCTGGCGCAACGCGGTCAGGCCGATCCAGCGCTCTTTCCGCGCCCCTACACCCATGTGGACAACCTTGATTTCAGCTTCAGTGGCCTGAAGACGGCGGCGTTGCAGTATCTGAACGCGCATCCAGCGCTCGTGACAGAAGGGCAGCGCGTGCGTACAGCGGGCACGGATGCCGCAGAGGGGGCACTGTGCGACGTGTGCGCTTCCTATATGCTGGCTGTGGCGGACACGTTGCGCCTGAAAACAGCACGAGCCTTGCAACAAGAGCCGGGGGTGAGCAGTCTGGTCGTGGCTGGCGGGGTTGCCGCCAACACGCAGGTGCGGGCCGCCATGCTCGAACTGACAGCAAGTGTGGGAAAACCTTTGCTTCTGCCCTCGCGTTCTTTGTGTACCGACAACGCGGTTATGATCGCCCACGCGGGAGAATTGCTCGCACGCAAGGGTTTGGGGCACGGGCTGGCCTTCCCAGCCATCCCCCGTGGTCAGAAACTTCCCGACGATATGGGAAGACTCACGCCGCCGTTAGCCTCAAATCATAGCTGACTGTCTTGACACCCAGTCAGCTCACATCTACAATTGTACTGTTGGGGCATTGCCTATGGCCTCACAACGGTGCTGTGCGCCTGCAACGTTGATCGCACCTCCTGTGATCTTGTTGGACTACAGGATGGATTCAGGTTGCATTTCTCTGTAAACAAGCAACTTTTCAAGGAGTCTGGTATGGCCACTCAAGTGAATGATTCCAATTTTGACGCTGTGGTTCTGCAATCCCAACTTCCTGTGCTCGTGGATTTCTGGGCACCGTGGTGTGGCCCGTGCCGCTCCATTGGCCCGATCATCGACGAGCTGTCTACGGAATACGAGGGCAGACTCAACATCGTCAAACTGAATGTGGACGAAAGCCCCTCCACCCCCGGAAAATACGGCATCCGCGCTATTCCGACACTGATTCTGTTCAAGAATGGTGAGGTTGTTGAGCAGGTTACAGGCGCTGTCTCCAAGTCCAGCATCTCGACCATGATAGATCAAAAGGCTCTCGCATGAAGCGTTACGACGCTGTTGTCGTAGGCGGAGGCCCCGCCGGAATCACAGCAGCCTTGTATCTTTGTCGTTCCGGGCTGTCCGTGGCTCTTGTAGAAATGCTCGCACCGGGTGGGCAGATTTTGAAAACGGAACACATTGAAAACTATCCCGGTTTTCCCAAAGGGATCAACGGCTGGGAAATGGCGGATGCGTTTGCTGCCCACCTTGATGCCTATCAGCTTGATCGGTACAACGACGCCATCACGAGTATGGTTTTTGATTCCGGTGTCTGGTCGCTCGTTGTGGGCAAGCAGACCCTTGCAGGGCGGACGGTGCTTGTCTGCTCTGGTGCCAATCCGCGCCCGCTTGGACTGCCGAACGAAGCGCAACTCACAGGTCGAGGCGTTTCTTATTGTGCGCTGTGTGACGGGAATTTTTTTCGGGATCAGGTGATCGCCGTGGTCGGCGGGGGGAATTCCGCGTTGGAAGAAGCCCTGTATCTGTCACGGATTGCGAAAAAAGTGTACCTTGTACACCGTAGAGAGGGGTTCCGGGCGGCGAAAATCTATCAAGACAAGCTCAAGGCAACGCCAAACATCGAAATCGTGCTGGATACTGTTGTGTCACAGCTCTTGGGTGACAAGGATCTGCAAGGCGTTACGCTGCACAACGTCAAGACCGGAGAAGACCGGGAGCAGGCGCTCGAAGGGCTGTTTGTGTTTGTGGGGTACGATCCACAAAACGCTTTCCTGCCACAGGGACTTGAGGTGGATGCGAAAGGATTCATCGTTACAGATTGTGAGATGCGAACCAGTCTGCCCGGACTGTTTGCAGCCGGTGACATCCGTTCCAAGCAGTGCCGTCAAGTGACGACTGCGGTTGGTGATGGGGCGACAGCAGCAACAGCTGCCTTTAGTTATCTTGAACAACTGGAAGCCTAGCATGTATTTTCGTCATTTTGTGCTGGTCGCATGTATTGTGCTCCTTTCTGGGTGCGGCGTGATCGACTATTTCTTTCTACCGCCTCCAGAAGACACGGCACAGGAGCTATACGAAGGCGCAAACGACGCCATGCGTGAGAAAAACTACACGCAGGCTGCTACCTATTATATGCGCCTCAAGGACAATTTCCCCTTCAGCCCCTATACGGTGGAAGCGGAACTGGCTCTTGGAGATGCTCTGTTCCTTGACGAAAAATATCCCGAAGCTGCCGAAGCCTATAAGGATTTTGAATCGCTGCATCCTCGGCATGAGGCTATCCCCTATGTGCTGTATCAGGTTGGTATGGCTGATCTGAAAAGTTTCATTTCCGTGGACAGGCCAACAACGGCGGTTCAAGAAGCGATTGAGTATTTTGGACGACTCCGCGAGTCGTACCCCGGCGGCGAATACGCGCAAAAAGCCGAAGTTGAAACCTTGAACGGTCGCCGGATCATTGCGGAACATGAGTTGTATCTGGGAGACGTGTTCTGGAATATGAACAAGTTTGGCCCAGCTTGGAAACGGTATACCTATATTGTGGAAAATTTCTCTGACGTGAAAGACGTTAGCGAACACGCCAGGGAAAAATCCCTTTCCGCCTACTATAAATACCGCGATCAAC
>JAVVPW010000032.1:0-2625 GCA_036655575.1 Bilophila sp. | reverse complement strand
ATCCAGAGAAGCCCGCGAACAGATCGAAGGTTCGTGGAAACGCTGGTTTGACTGGCTATAACAAGCTGTTTGTGTGTTGCAAAAAGCCTCTCCTCTGCGCTGTGCAAAGGAGAGGCTTTTGTTTCTGCGGCAATCAGTAAAACGAAATCTGCCCTTAGTGGGTATAGTCAAGAACAGTAAAATTCTCTCCCGCTTTTGTTGCGATAGCTTGTAAAATCATCTCACGATGAGGACAGGGAAAGCCTATTGGGTTGCCTTTTGTGATACACGATGCAAGAGCTATTGCCTCTGCCCCTCTATCAATAAGCATTTTTGCCCTTGCTACTGCTCGTTTGCCGGGACACCCACCGCATGAAACAAAACCAATGACCTCACATGCGCCGAGCTCTTCAAAGGCTCCTTTTCCTTTTGCCGCACAAACAAAGTCTGTTGTTCCGGGGCAAAGGTCTTCTGTTTGCTGACAACGGATAATACCTACTTTTTTCATGGTGTTACTCCAAAAGGTAAAAGGGTTTAAGGGACTGTTTTGCTCCATGGGGAACGGACATTAGGCCGGGGGAGGAGGTCAAAGTACTGGGTAGCGCCCGCAGGAAAACGTGCCTTCCGGGCAGTGACCGAGGCGTTCGCAGCGGGCACCAGCGTGACGAAAGACTGCGGGCAGGACGTCTTGGCATACTTCAAGCATCTGATTCGCCACACGCCGGATTTCCCATTGCGCCCGCGTGCAACAGCGGTGCTCGAAAAAGTTCAGCAAAGCGCGGCAGTTCATGGTCACGACAAGGTTGCTTGCGGCGGCTTGGGGGAGCACAAACCGCGCATCCTCTTTAGCCGTCGCACTGCCAGTCGCTTCGAGCAAGGCCTTCACATCCCGATACGCACTGCCGAGGCTGTCCATGGTCGCCGTAAACCGCGCCAAGGCTTCAGGATTGGCGGCGATGGCGGGCGGGGTGATGTAGTCAAACGCAGAGCCATCGACATAGCGCTGACTTTGTTGGGAATAGGAGGCGATCCGGTGCCGCACAAGCTGATGCGTCAGCGCACGAGACACCCCGCCAAGGGCAAAGGTGAAACTCACATGCTCAATGGGGCTGGCGTGCCCAGAGGCCATGATCTTTTCCACAAAGGCCGCCTGTTCCTCGCGGGGCACATCTCCAATAAGCAGCCGAGGCCACATATCCGCTACAAAACCAGCATGATAGCATTGCCTGAACGCCGCATAGATCAACGACAACGGCTCTGGCGTGTGCGCAAGCAAGTCCACTCTGGGTTGCACAGCAGGCATGAAAACCTCCAAAAAACGCTGGATACTCAACCCAGCATGGAAAGATGTTTATAGGCTTTGGCTGTCGCCATCCGTCCGCGAGATGTCCGTTTCAGAAAGCCACACTGAATCAGGTACGGTTCATAAATATCTTCAAGCGTCCGTACTTCTTCAGAACAGGCCACAGCCAGCGTTTTCACGCCCACCGGGCCACCGTCGTACATGTTGATGAGCACACTGAGGAGCTTGCGATCCATCTGATCCAGACCATCCTCGTCCACATCCATACGCTGGAGCGCATGGGACGCCTGCTCTTCATCCACCACCCCCGAACCGTAGACCGAGGCGAAATCTCGCACCCTTCGCAGCAGGCGGTTGGCGATGCGGGGGGTGCCTCTGGAACGCCGTCCAATCTCAAGCGCACCTTGCTCAGTGATGGGAACAGCAAAAATCCGTGCCGCACGCAACACCACCCGCGCCAATTCTTCCGGGGTATAGTATTCCAGACGGCTGATGATTCCAAAGCGATCCCGCAACGGTGAAGACAACAAGCCGATGCGCGTGGTGGCACCCACCAGCGTGAACGGCTCCAGATCTATCTTGACTGTCCGCGCTCCTGGGCCTTGTCCGATGATGAGGTCAATCTTGTAATCTTCAAGGGCAGGGTAGAGGATTTCTTCCACCGCGATGGGCATACGGTGGATTTCATCAACAAACAGAATATCATGCTTTGCAAGATTGGTGAGAATAGCTGCCAGATCGCCACTGCGTTCAAGCACAGGGCCAGAGGTACAAATGAGATTCACCCCCAGCTCTGCGGCCATGATCTGCGCCAGCGTGGTTTTGCCAAGCCCCGGATTTCCATAAAAAAGCACATGATCCATGGCTTGACCGCGTTCACGAGCGGCGTTGAGAAACACCCGCAGATTGGCTCGGAGTTCTTCTTGACCGATGAACTCTTCCAGCCGCGAAGGTCGAATCTTGTCATCTGGAGACGCACAGGCTCCGTCCGGCGGGGGTGATTCTTGCGGCGTATCCGGCAAAAAGGGATTTTTCTCCAGAAATTCTAGAGGATTGTGTTCTGACATCAAACTACCTTATTGTATACCTTGCAATGAACATGTTCTTCTCAAAATAAAAAGACTTTAGCGGTCTTTCGCAAGAGCCTTCAGCGTGGCACGCAAGGCACCGCTCACATCAAGATCTGGTTCCTCGTGGAGGATTTTTTTGACCAGCAGCGCGGTTTCAGATTCGGCATAGCCGAGGCCTTCCAGTCCGGCAAGCACATCTTTGTACACGCTCCCCGGTTTTCCGACACTGAGGGCAGCGGCTGCGGGCATATCATCGACCTTGAGCTTGTATTT
>JAVVPW010000031.1:0-15136 GCA_036655575.1 Bilophila sp. | reverse complement strand
GGGAAGTACCCGGTGAAGAAAACCAGATCGGGTTTGGCGGCCTTGAGCTTGGTCAAGATGGCGGTGTAATCGCGTTCACTTGGGGTCAGCGCATCGTAAAAAACAACGGGAACATTGGCGGCTTTGAGTCCCTTGGCGGCTTCTTCCGCAAGCCCCTTGGCATAGGAAGAATTGTCGTGCAAAATCGCAACGGCCTTGTAGCCCTTGTCCACAATGACCTTGCCAGCCACGCGGCCTTGTTCGTCGTCACGCGGACAGGTGCGGAAGAACAGGGGCAGACCTTTTTCTGTGAGCCGCACACTGGTCGAACCTGTGGCGATCTGCACTAGCCCCGCTTCATCAATGATGTTCTGGGAGGCTTCGGTGACAGCAGAACCGTAGGTGCCGATGACCGCCATTGCGCCAGCAGAAGCGAGCTTTTGCGCCGCAAGGGAGGCGGTGCGCGGGTCACCCGCGTCGTCTTCGACAATGAGTTCAAGGTTGCGCCCGTTGATCCCGCCAGCCTTGTTCACTTCGGCTGTCAGCAAGGTTACAATCTGGCGCATGTCTTGCCCTTCGCTAGCCCATTTCCCGGTGAGGGGGCACATCAGACCAATGCGGATCGGCTCGGCAGCAAAAGCAGGTGCCGCCACCATCAGCGTCAGTGTGGCAGTGAGCAGGATACGTTTCCAGAGTGTGTTCATGGTTTCTCCCTGTGTGGAAAGCGGATTCGGGTGTAGTGTGAGGCACAAGACCGCGAGTAAAAAAAACCGGATACTCGCCGCAGATCGCACAAGCGAGCACCCTACAACAAAATAGCGAAAAACAAAATACAAAACATCTCATCTTCCCAGTGCGAACAACGCCCTTGATTTGCAGGGGGGTACACTATACACTTCACATACTTTATTGAGAGTACAATCGGTCGGCAGGTGCCGACTGTGGATTGAAACCCGAGGTGCCCAGTGCTGATTTGTTGCCCAGAATGCCAGTTTGAACGGACAATAGAGAGTTCCCAGATACCGCCGAGTGCGGTCATGGCGACGTGTCCGCAATGCCAGTGCCGTTTTCGCTTTCGTAACGCCGATGGCACCCCCACGGCCGATCAAACCAGCGTCACGCCCCCCGCTACACCAGAAGATACCCTTGCACCCGTTGCAGAGGCTACGGATACGCCAGAACAACCGACACCCTCAGACGGTGCGCCGCAGCAGCTTGCACCCGAAGAGGCCACGCCTGAACCGTCTGAAGAGGACGGCGACGACCCTCTGCCTCCCGGTGCGGTGATTCCCAACATTCCCGGCGAAAAGGCGTTTGAAACGCGCAGCGACAAGCGGGAACAACGGGGGAGCGCGTCCGGTTCGTCTGATACAGACAGCCCGTTCCTCAAGAAGCCTCTCAGAAAAACAGACGACGTGAGCGCTACAGACGTGCTCAAGGACGGTTTTCTGAAGCTCAAACAAAAACTGACAGGGCAAGCCGACACGTCTGAACAGAAACAGGACGCTCCTTTTGGGCAGGATAAACCGAACAGACTTCAGGACAAACAGCAGCCGGAAATGGAACTCGGTGTTCCGTGGGAGCAACCTCGGCGCTACAGTGCGCTTATGGGGCTGTACCAGACCATCTTGCGGGTGATGTTCAACGCGCCTCGGTTTTTCAGTGGACTTGCGTCTTCTGGGACAGGGCTGTTGCGCCCACTGTTCTTTTATATGTTGCTCGGCCTTTTTCAGACGCTGGTGGAACGGATGTGGTATCTGATGCGGCTGGAAGCAGCAGAACCGTCCATCACGGATCCACAAGTGCAGGAGATGATAGCCAACCTCACGCAGAGCATGAGTCTGCCCCTGACCTTGCTCCTCTCTCCGGCGTTTCTTGCCATGCAACTGTGCTTTTTTGCTGCGGTGTTTTTTTTGATGTTACGTCTTGTGCATCCTGAAAACGTTCATTTTCGCACCGTCTTCAAGGTGATTGCCTACAGTTCTGCGCCGACACTGGTTTGTGTGGTGCCGCTTGTGGGGCCGTTTGTCGGGAGTATCTGGTTTGGGGTGTGCTGTTTTATCGGTTGCAAGTACGCTTTGCGTCTGCCGTGGACACGGACAGCGCTTGCCCTTGGCCCGCTCTACCTTATCGCACTGGCTGTTGGACTCCAGCTTGTGCGTCAGGTTATGGGCGGTTGAACATGGTTGGCTGGTTAGGCACGCTTTGGAGACGGTGGGGTGCTGTATACCGTCTCTACAAGAGTGCCACGCCCGCAAACATTGCCAGACAAGCCAGAGAACTGGAGCATCTTGCGTATCTTGCGGAGTGTTCCACGCTTCCGGTTCAGGATGTGGCGCCGTTGCGCCAGCTCCAGGAAGAGATGCGCCAGCTTGTCTTGATGGCCGCGCAACCTGCCTTTGCACGGCTCCCGCAAGACCATCGGCAACGTATCGCTCAGAACATCGCCCGTTCTCAACAGATTCTCATCTCGACTATGCAGCTCGGCTTGTCCCCGTCCGACCGGATTCAATGACTGCGTACACTCTGGAGGCGCTTCATGCGTACCAATTTGGGTCTGCTTCTGTTTTTTGTGTTCACGTTGACAGGGTGCGGCGAGGCCATGCACACGCTGTCTGACTCTGTAGATTTTGACCTTGCCAGCCAGCCGACTGTGCGTTTTGACAATTGGGTGCGGGTCAGTCCGGTGCAGGTCTATGTCCACCCGGATATTGCTCCGGCAACGCCGCCCAAGGCGCTTTTTGTGCCGTTTCGCGTCACACAGCAGATGGAAAACGCCACGTCGCTGGGGCACAATATTTCGCGCATGGTGTGGCAAGGCTGGCTTCAGAACAAGGTGCTCGGCACCATTGAAATGGCGCAGACCAATCAGCCGTACAGACCGGACATTGCGCTGGCGCTGGGCAGGCAACGCGGTGCGGATCTCGTGATCGGTGGGTACATCACACACTTTATTGACGGGGGTACTGTTGGGGATTCTGTGGTGTCCATCGCCATTGAAGCCTACGATGTACACAGCGGCAATCTGCTGTGGTCAATGGCACAAGGCGGGCTTATGCAACGCGGCAATGTCAGCGATTATCTGATTTTTGCCACCAAATCCCGGATGCCCACAGACCCTGTTTCTGCCGTGGTCTTTGCTCTTGCTACGGATATGGGGCTTACTGTCCGCAATTGGGCTATCCCGCAGGCTCCCAAAAAACCATGGTACAAAACCGAACCCAAGGCGTTTGAATGAGGCTGGGGGAAGGGGGCGCTTTCCCCCTTTTCCCCCGGTTGCCACGTTGCTGTCACTGCAAAATTTTTTCTTCAGGTGTGGGGCCTTCCACGGGGTTGAAAAGGACGCCTACGCCGTCGATTTCGACTTGCACCATGTCATCCGGTGCAAGGGCAGAGACACCGGGAGGGGTGCCTGTGAGGATCACATCCCCCGGCATCAGTGTCATGATTCTGGAAAGATAGCAGACCAGTTCGTGGGGCGAGAAGATCATGTCTGCGGTGGAACTGGACTGCCGCACCTCGCCGTTGACCACACAGCGCACAGACAGCGCGTTGACATCTTCCACCGCTGTTTCGATCCAGGGGCCTATGGGACAGAAGGTGTCATACGACTTGGAGTGCCCGATAAGGGGGTCACGTTTCTGGATTTCACGGGCGGTCACGTCGTTGGCACAGGTGTAGCCAAAAATGTTTTGCGCCACGGCATCAGGTGTCACATCGCGGCAGGTCTGCCCGATCACAAGAGCAAGCTCACCTTCGTGCTCAATGCGCCCGGCACCTGCTGGAAGCTGGATAGGCTGCCCGTTGCTGATGATACTGCTCGGCGGTTTGAGGAAAAAACTCGGCTCAATGGGAACGGCGTAGCCGATTTCTTTGGCGTGTTCCCGGTAGTTCAGCCCCACACAAATCACTTTTGACGGCGCGACCAGAGGCAACAACGTCACCTCAGTCAGCGGAATGGGCTCTGTAAGACCAAGTTGCTTGTGCAAGCAAAGAACCGCCCCGTCCTGCAACGCGGCATAAAAGACAGATCCCTTGTGATGCACTCGAATGATTCGCATGAGTTTCCCTCCCGGAACGTCCGCATGGAGCTGAATGAAAAGACGCTGCTGACCAGCATCTCGCAACACGGTATGGGTTTTTTAAAAAACCGAAAACCATCCCCGTTGCAACGGATAGTGACCAGTGAACAGGGTACGCTAGCTTGACGTGAAGCGCAATGCAACGCCTCTTCTGGCACACAAGCCTGCCATCGGCGCACAAGGCTGTTTTTTTGCAGGGCTTGCTCTTGCGCTTCTGCCGGGCTATCTTATTTTGAACAGACCAGATCCTTTTCCCCCAGAACCGCCTTTTTTGGAGCATTGCATGGCGCACGGCACGTTTCATATCATCACCTTTGGTTGCCAAATGAATGTCAACGACTCATCGTGGCTGACCAGAGCGCTCGAACGCCGGGGCTTTGTGCAGGCTGCGCTGGAAGACGCTTCCATTGTCATTCTCAATACCTGCTCGGTGCGCGACAAGCCGGAGCAGAAAGTGTACGCCGCGCTTGGACGTATCAAGCACCTGTTTCGGAACAATCCCGCAGCCTTTGCCGTTGTCGCGGGCTGTGTGGCACAGCAGATCGGGGCGGGCTTTTTTGACCGCTTCTCGTATGTGCGGCTGGTTGTGGGGGGCGATGGTCTGGCAGAGGCACCCGACGCCCTTGTCCGTCTGTGCGCGGACAGGCACTTGCGCTTGAATCTGACCGCCTTTTCTGCGGTCTACCCCGAACGCGACCCTGCCTTGCCCAAGGGTTCGCTCGCTCACGCCGCGTTTGACGCACCGAGCGCGGACAGCTCTTTGCCCGTGGTTTTGCCGGTGGCGTATGTCAACATCATGCAGGGGTGCGACAATTTTTGCGCCTATTGTATTGTTCCGTATACCAGAGGTCGCCAGAAATCCCGCAGTGCTACCGCTATTCTTGAGGAGTGCCGGGCTTTTATCGACAACGGCGCCAGAGAAATCACCCTGCTTGGGCAAAACGTCAATGCCTATGGGCAGGATCGCCACGCGGTTGGCACAACGACCTTTGCGCAGCTTTTGCGGGAAGTAGCCGCTTTGCCGGGGCTGGCGCGCTTGCGCTTTGTCACCCCCCACCCGAAAGACCTTTCACCTGAAGTCATCGCCATGTTTGGGGAACTCCCTATTTTGTGTCCGCGTCTGCACTTACCGCTCCAGGCTGGTTCCGATGCGGTGCTCACCCGCATGGGGCGCAAATACGACCGAGCGCGTTTTCTGGAGCTGGTGGACGCGCTGCGCACGGTGCGCCCGGACATGGCGCTGTCCACAGATATTATTGTGGGCTTTCCCGGCGAGAGTGAAGCGGATTTTCAACAGACGCTGGAGATGCTTGATGCGGCGGCGTTCATGTCGAGCTTTTCCTTTTGTTATTCTGACCGTCCCGGCACCGCTGCCAGTCGCTTTCACGACAAGATCGCGCCAGCGAAACAGGCGTTGCGCCTCGAACGTCTGCAAGCCAAGCAGGAACAACTTTCGCTGCGCTGGCTCCAAGGGCGGGTGGGGTGTGAAACCGACATGTTGCTTGAAGGTGTCAGCCGCAAGCAGACAGGTGCGCAAGAAAGCTGGCAAGGGCGTGACCCGTGGGGCGATGTCGTCAATGTGGCGCTTCCTGCCGGAGTGGGCGCACCGGGGCGCCTGTTGCCTGTTCGTATCGTGACCGCGAAGCGGCACTCCCTTGTAGCCGAGGTTCTGCTTTCTGACGGCGAGAAGCAGACGCAAGCCTTTTCGGTTTGAAAAGGCAAGGAAGGCATCTATGATTCCCATGATAGTTCTTGGCTTGACGCTTGACGGAACGACGAACGCTCCGATTCTTGTGCTTCAGCAAAAATACGCGCTTGTCCATGAAGGAAAAGAGCTGGAAAAACACATCCTTCCCATCTGGGTTGGGGCGGCGGAGGCCATGGCTCTTTCGCTGGCGCTCAACGACATCAAGCCGGAGCGTCCGCTCCCTCACGATCTGCTCTGCGAAACACTCGCCGCACTCGGTGCGCGGCTGACCGCTGTTTCGCTGGTTGATCTGCGTGAGGGAACCTTTTACGCGCTGCTGGAAGTTCTTCAGGGCGAACGCCTGTATCAGATTGACTGCCGACCGTCCGACGCCATCACGCTGGCCTTGCGTAGCGGACTGGATATTCTGGTTGCGGAGTCCGTGCTTGAGACATCTGTTGCGGCGCGTGTCCACCCGCAGTCCACCGAAGCGGAGCGCCGACCGTCCGATAGTTCGGAAAAAATCGTCCATAAAGCCGGGCAGGCCACCCGAAATCAGATCCCGGCTGACGCGCCAAAGGACACGCCTGCGCCGCTTGCTTCCGAACAAAACGACGAGCAACGTCTGTACGAACAGCGCCTTGCTGACTTGTTGCGCACGCTCGAACCCGCTACCAAACGGATGATGTAGGCATGATTGATTTTCACATTCATGTCACGCCGTTTGATACAGGCGGCGCGCAGGGGGGACTTTTGCCTACAGAGGCCTTGCGTCTGGCTCGGTGCGCGGGGTTTCGGGCGGTAGGGCTGATTGTACGAGCCGATGCCTCGTCCTTATCCTTCCTTTTTCCCGCACTGCTTTTACTTGTGCGCAACTGTTCGCTCTACGCTGGTGTGGAGGCTTTTGCGGGTGTGGAACTGGTGCATGTGCCGCCCGCCCTGTTGCCAGATGCGGTGGCTGAAGCACGAAGCATGGGCGCCAAGCTGGTGCTGGCGCACGGTGAGACGATTGTGCGCAATCCTGCTACAACCGTGGAAACAGGCACCAATCTTGCCGCTATCGCCGCCGGGGTGGACATCCTTGCGCATCCGGGACTCATCACGCCTCAAGATGCCGCCTTTGCAGCGGAAAAGGGCGTTCGCCTCGAACTTTCCCTTGCGCCGTGGCACTGTCTTGCCAACGCACACATCGTTCGCGCCGCCGCGCTTGCCAACGCGCCGCTCTTGCTCAACAGCGACGCCAGAACGCCCGCCGACTTCTATCCTCCCGACGCGACCCGGACGTTGCGCCAGTCCGCCGCCCTTGGTGCCACCGCTGATCCTGCCGCCCTCGCCGCTGAAGCCCGCAAACTGGCGCAGAGCCTGTTGCGCTAGAGCATCTTACGGTGCAAAGGCGGTGCGCTATTTTCGACCAGCTTTGCGGCGGGGCATTTTTTTGGGCGCGGCGAGGATTTTGACTTCCCCTTCAAGGGAGAGCGCCTTTTCTGTAAGGCCGAACGGTGCCCAGTTTTCAGGAATCAGACTCATGCGCTCAAAGGCTCGTCCTGTGGCGTAGATCACCGGAATATCACCGCCTGACGTGCCCGCAAGCAGGAGCGTTGCGTTGACGCCCGGCGCAGGCGCTGGCACGACGGTGGCGGCAAGCTCTGTCGGTTGCGCTTCAGACGCAAGGGGCGCGGTGCTGGCAGCGGGAAGACTCGCAGGCTCTGGCGAGACAGTTGGCGGCGCGAGATTTGTGGGGGGGGTAGCCGTTGCAACGGACGCGGCGGGCGACTCTGGCGGCGCGGCTGGCGCGGCGACTGGAGGCGCACACGGGTCTGGTGTCGGCGAAGAGAGCGGGGGGGCTTGCGTTGCCACGGTGTCCGCACGGCTGGTCGGCAGAAGTGCTGGCAAGACGGGTTCCGGCGAGAACTGCGGAGCCGGAAATTCTGGCAGGACAGGCTCTTCTCGCAATTTACCGTTGTTGCGCATGAAATTCAGGAAATCGTTTCCCGTCAGCCCCACCATGGCGATCATGGGTGAGCCATCACCAGCACTGAGCAGACTCACAGGTACGGTACCACCGTGGATACCGATGTAGGCGGTTTTCGCGCCAGCGGGCATTTCGCCCCAGACGACGGGATCTTCCTTGTCTTTTTTGGGCGCGTCAGCAGCCCCGACCCATGCGGGCACGAACAGCAGCAAGAGGAAGAAGAGGGAAAGGGAAGCGGTTTTTTTCATGAATGACAACCCAGTGTGACGACAATTTCGTACCCTCTTATAATAGGACTGTCCGCCTGCGGGGTCAAGTTTGCTTTTTGCTGAAGGCTTTACGGGGTGTGGGGGAGGCTGTTCGAGTCTTCCCAGATGGTGTTGAAGCGATCTGTGAGATTCTGGAAGGCCGCGACAATGACGGGATCAAAGTGTCCGTCGCTGGCGAGGATTTCTTGTACCGTGGCAGCGTGTGTCCACGGTTCCTTGTACGGACGGCGGGAGCGCAGGGCGTCATAGACATCAGCAATAGCGACAATCCGCGCCGAAAGGGGGATAGCCTCACCCGCCAGCCCCCAGTAGCCTGTGCCGTTCCATTTTTCATGGTGGTTGCGGGCGACATCTGCGGCAGGTCTGAGATAGCTGTCCTTGCCGATTTTACGGATAAAATGCTGATTGGCCTCACCAAGCACATCCGCACCGATCAGCGTGTGGCGCTTCATGAGGGTAAATTCTTCTTTCGTCAGGCGTCCGGGTTTACCAAGCACTTGCTCCGGGATGGCGATTTTGCCGATATCGTGCAGCACAGCCGCCATGCCAAAGGTGTCGCCGTCCAGTCCTTCTTGAATGATCTGGCGCGAGTAGGGGGATTTTCGGCGCAGCTCAAAAGCCAGCTCCCGCGCATAAGTGCTCATGCGACTGAGGTGTTTGCCGGTGTCGCTGTCGTTGTATTCCGCCATCTTGGCAAGGGCAGACACTGTTATCTGTTGCCCCAGTGAGATTTCATAGGTTTGCGCGGCAACCCGCTGGGAAAGATGGGTGTTGCTACGGCGGATCTGCCCTTCAAGGCGGCGCCGGGTACGTTCCTGTTTGCTCAGATGCACCATGAGGAGCCATTTGAAAAGCCCCATGACAAACAGGAGTCCTATCACCATCAAGACGGCGTGTTCAGCAAGGTTCTCAAGGGATTGCGTTTCAAAGGTCGTGCGCTGATACAAGACAACTGCCCCGGAAAAAACACCGGACTCCATGACAGGCAGAAACGTTTCTGTCATATCCGTAGCAGAAAAAAGCGGCTCATGCTCTTCGCCAGCCCGCAGCATCCGCGAATACGGTTCGCCGCGCATGATGTTGTTGCGAAAGAGTGGGGTTTCCCCAATGTCTGGATTTGGCGTTGTCGTGGAAAAGACGCAGGCACCCTTGCGGTCATAGACCCGGACAGCGTAGATCATCCCGCTTTCGACACTGTTCTTCAGAAAGGTGCGTGCGCTGGCCGGAAAGGGTTTGACGTCCACAATCTCTTCAAAATCGAGCGGGTACAGCAATTGCTTGGCCATCAGGATGGCTGTGATGTTGGACTGCTGTTCGACATAGGTGCGAAATTCAGGATAGATGATTTTATAAAGATACGCAGGAATGAAACAGAACAGGGTCAACAACACCACAAAGAGTACCCGCAGCATCGGGGTACGCCAGATATAGATCCAGATCAGTCGTGATTGTTTGAAAAAACGCATACACATTCACTTGCAGTAACATAATACAAAAATCTGACGGTTGCTTGTGCCTTCAGGCAGACGCGCACTGAAGGCACAAGCTGGTTTTTTAGGCCGTTGTGGCTGTGTTTTGCAATTCAAAGGCATCGTGCAACGTCCGAACGGCAAGTTCGGTGTATTTTTCCTCAATGAGGCAGGATATTTTGATTTCTGAGGTGCTGATCATCAGGATGTTGATGTTTTCCTTTTGCAGCGCGGCAAAAGCCTTGGACGCCACGCCCGTATGGTTGCGCATCCCCACGCCGATGACCGAAACTTTAGCGGCGTTGGTTGACCATTCCACACCGCTCCCGCCGATTTCTGACACTTTTGCTTCCATAAGCGGCAGTGCCTTGGCAAGATCCTTGCGAGAAACCGTGAAGGTCATGTCTGTGACGCCTTCACGACTGGCGGTCTGGATAATCATGTCAACCATAACGCTGTGTTCGGCAAGCGGGCCAAACACCGCTGCGGAAACACCGGGACGATCTGGTAGCCCGCACAGTGTAACACGCGCCTGATCTTTGTCATAGGCTATACCGGAAACGAGAACTGCTTCCATCATGGAATCCTCCTGAGCGACCAGCGTTCCCGGATTGTCGGTAAAAGTGGAACGTACATGGATGGGAACGTTGTACTTTTTGGCAAATTCAACGGAACGGATCTGTAAAACTTTCGCACCCATGGACGCCATTTCAAGCATCTCGTCGTAGGTGACGCGATCAAGTTTGCGAGCCGTTGAACACAAATTGGGATCGGTTGTGTATACGCCATCGACATCTGTATAGATTTCGCACTCGCACGAGCCAAGCGCTGACGCAAGCGCAACCGCTGACGTGTCTGAGCCGCCTCGTCCGAGCGTGCTGACTCTGCCAGATTGTGTCATCCCCTGAAAGCCAGCGACCACAAGGACATCGTGCTCTTCAAATTCTTTCAGGATGTTGGCAGACTCAATGGAGAGAATCCGGGCACTGCCGAAGACTTCATCTGTTGTGATGGGGATCTGCCAGCCAAGCAGAGAGCGGGCGCGGATGCCACTGTCTTTGAGCAACATGCTAAAGAGCACGACAGAGGCCTGCTCACCTGTGGAAAGCAGACAATCGAGTTCGCCAGGATCCGGGCAGGCCGCCCAACGTCCGGCAAGATCCAGAAGTTTATTGGTTTTTCCAGATTTGGCCGAAAGAACGACCAGAACTTTGTACCCATTATCCAGAGCTGTCCTGACCTTGCCCCGCACCATCTTGAGACGGTCGATGTCGGCTACGGACGTGCCTCCAAATTTTTGTACCATAATACGCATAGTTGAATCCTTCGGCATGGCCTGTATTCCAAAGCACAGACGTTTACGCCTGATTCCGTCAAGCTGTTCGTCCTGCACCTTTTCAATGCGAAAAAGCGTTCTGGACATGTAAAAACGCCTGAAGCACACGCCCCGCAGTCTCCCCATGAGGGGTCAGGGTCATTGACCGGGCATTTTTGCATGACTGGAAACGTATGTCCAGACGT
Source organism: Bilophila sp. (assembly GCA_036655575.1). GTDB lineage: Bacteria > Desulfobacterota > Desulfovibrionia > Desulfovibrionales > Desulfovibrionaceae > Bilophila. The sequence goes on along the minus strand of JAVVPW010000031.1, from coordinate 4,157 downwards.
TCTTGCGGTACGTTTCGCTTGGGCAGGCGTTCAGCCCACTCCACAAGCACCAGTCCGGCGCCTTCATCGAGCGCTTCGTCCACTTCATCAGGCAGCGCGCCTTCAGAGCGGTAGAGATCGCAGTGCAAAATCGGCGGCTGTGTCGGGTAGCTGTTGCAGAGCGTAAAACTGGGGCTTGCCACTTCGGCCTCATCGCCGCCGGGAAGCGCGCTCACCAGCCCGCGTGTGAACGTTGTCTTGCCTGTTCCAAGTTCACCATAAAAAAGAATGACGGCAAGCCCCTGTTCCGTGCGCAACACTTGCCCTAGCGCTTGCCCGGCCTGAACCGTGGCGTCGGTGTCATCAAGCCGCACCGTCTGCGCTGTGTTGTCGGCGCAACTGGCAAAAGAAGGATGGGGATCAGAAGGGTGGTTGGCGTGTTTCATCGTCTTATTTTAGCCAGAGTTCCAAAAAAAGACAATCCGTCTGCAACGACTTGACAAGTCGCAAAAACACTGGACGAACCGCACCGAAAAGACTATAGTTCCAGATTCCTATGGAACAACAAAACGGTCTTCTTGTGGTCAACAAGCCACGCGGGCTTTCTTCAGCCCAATGCACCAATCGTTTCAAGCGCTTGGGGCAGAAAAAAATCGGACACGCCGGTACCCTTGATCCTATGGCTCAGGGCGTCTTGCTGGTCTTGCTGGGTCATGCCACCAAAATTTCCGGCTATCTCATGGCTGGAGGCGAGAAGACCTATTGCGGAACGGTCAAGTTTGGTCAGACAACTGACACCTGGGACGCGGAAGGAACCATCGTGTCTGAAGCGCCGTGGGAGAACGTGACCGCAAACGCCATAGAAACGCTTGTTGCCGAGTGGGTCGGCAGGTCAGAACAACCTGTGCCACCCTATTCTGCGGCCAAGCATCAGGGACAGCCGTTGTACAAACTGTCCCGAGCCGGGAAAGAAGTCCCGCTCAAAATCAAGACAATCGACATTTCGCGTGCGGAAGTCCTCAGGGTTGAGCTTCCGTACGCAACCTTCCGAGTCGTTTGCAGTTCCGGCACATACATACGCTCTCTGGCCCACAGCTTGGGGATGCGTTTGGGGTGCGGAGCCGTGCTCACGGAACTGATTCGGGAGTATAGCCACCCCTTTGGCCTTGACAGGGCGTGTTCGTTGGACACGATTCTGGCAGAGCCGGAGCGGTTGCCGGAGCGGGTTTTGCCTGTGACCTTGGCGTTGCCTCACTGGCCTGTCATTACGGTGACACCAGAAGAAGAAGCGGACACGAAAAACGGCAAACCCCTGATCTGGTCGGAAGAGCGGCGTCACCTGTATAGTCAAACGCCACAAGCCAGCCTTCGCCCGGAAGCGCACTGCGTTTCAGATGGCAAGGCCGTGTTGCTCTCCCCAGACGGCAACCCGTTAGCACTCGTAGAGGCGGACGCTCCAGATGGAGCGCTTCCAACCTGGAAGGTGCTGAGGGGTCTTTGGCACGACTGATTGTTTCGTGCCAAACTCACTAACATAACCCATTCGGAGGATATCGCTGTGGTCATGGACGCTACACAAAAACAGGCCGTCATTGCTGCTCACGCCAAGAAAGAAGGCGACACTGGTTCCCCAGAAGTGCAAGTTGCGCTTCTTACCGCTCGGATTGAAGGCCTCACCGGTCACTTCAAAGAGCACAAGAAGGACTTCCACTCTCGCCGGGGCCTCTTAAAGCTCGTCGGTCAGCGTCGTAATATGCTTAACTACCTTAAAAAGAAAGACATTCAGCGCTACCGCTCTCTCATTGAGAAGCTCGGACTGCGCAAGTAACAGTGCATCAGGAAGGGGGGGGCTTGGCTCCCCCTGTTTGTATGGAGAGCCTTTTTTTGCGGCTGTAGCCCTGAAAAAAAGTGCCTGCTCCGTTTCCGTTACGCGCCTTTTCTCCACTCTTTAACCGCCATTGCGAAGGAGTTTCCGCGAACAGGATCGAGTTGTCATTGACGAGAGAAGCGTGCCTTCTGCAAGAGCATTCCCCCAAGGTGGCATTTTGGAAAAATATCGTTTTTCTAGAATCCACGCCGTGTTGCGGCGGTTGCCACGCTTCTTTAGCAATGTCGATCTTTTTCACGGAGTCTCCTTCCCGCAAGAAAAGGACATCCCATGAGTTTTAGAAACGCGCCCATTCGGGTCAGCGCCACTGTTGATGGTAAGGAAATCATTCTTGAAACAGCCCGTATTGCCACCCAGGCACACGGCGCTGTCACCATTCAGTGCGGCGGTACGGTCGTGCTTGTGACCGTTTGTTCCCAGCCGCTCGACTTTGACAAGGGCTTTTTCCCGCTCACAGTCGAATATTCCGAAAAAATGTACGCTGCCGGACGCATCCCCGGAAGTTTTTTCCGCCGCGAAATCGGGCGGCCTTCCGAACGTGAAACCCTTGTTTCCCGGCTCATCGACCGCCCCATCCGTCCGCTGTTCCCCAAGGGACTGCTTGAGGACGTGCAGGTGCTTGCCAGCGTCATTTCCTCGGATCAGGAAAACGAATCTGACGTGCTGGCTGTGACGGGCGCTTCTGCCGCTGTGATGCTGTCGCCGTTGCCGTTTGCCGGCGCGGTGGCGGGTGGTCGGATTGGACGCATTGACGGCTCGTTCGTGCTGAACCCCACGGTCAAGGAAATCGCCCAGAGTGACCTCAACATCGTGTTCGCCGCGTCTGCTGACGCTGTGGTCATGGTTGAAGGCGAAGCCAAGTTTGTGACTGAAGATGTCATCATCGACGCGCTGGAATGGGGTCGGGTTGCCATTCAGCCGCTCATCGCCGCGCAGGTCAAGTTGCACGAACTCGCGGGCAAGACCAAGATTGAGTTCACGCCTGTTGAAGACGATCCGGCGTTGCTTGCCAAGATCGAAGCGCTGTCTGTTGCTGCCGGACTTGCCGAAGCCATGCGCGTACCTGAAAAGCTCGCCCGCAAGGACGCCCGCAAGGCTGTGAAGCAGAAGATCATGGCGGCTTTGAAAGAAGATCCGCTGTATGCCGAAGACCCCAAGGCGCTGGCCTGTGTGGGCGACATCATCGGGCATCTGGAAAAGAAAGTTGTGCGTCGCCGCATTCTTGATGAAGGCACCCGCATTGACGGGCGCGACACCCGCACGGTTCGCCCCATCGCCATTGAGCCGAGCTTTTTGCCCCGCACCCACGGTTCTGCGCTGTTCACACGCGGCGAAACCCAGTCCCTGTGCGTCACAACGCTTGGCAGTTCCACGGACAACCAGCGTATGGATTCCCTGACGGGCGATGTCACGAAGACCTTCATGCTCCACTACAATTTCCCGCCTTTCTCGGTGGGTGAAGTGAAGTCTGTACGGGTGTCGCGCCGCGAAATCGGACATGGCGCGCTGGCAGAAAGAGCGCTCAAGCCTGTTCTGCCGCCTACAGATTCCTTCCCCTTCACGCTGCGTGTGGTTGCAGAAACCCTTGAATCCAATGGTTCTTCTTCAATGGCAGCGGTGTGCGGCGGTTGCTTGTCGCTGATGGACGCCGGGGTGCCTATTTCGGCGCCTGTGGCGGGTGTTGCGATGGGGCTGATTAAGGAAGAAGGCAAGTTCATTGTCCTTACCGACATCCTTGGTGATGAAGACGCCCTCGGCGACATGGACTTCAAGATCGCGGGGACGGCTGAAGGCGTGACCGCGGTGCAGATGGACATCAAGATTACGGGTCTGACCATGGAAATCATGCGCAGTGCCATGCAGCAAGCGCACGAAGCTCGTCTCCACATCCTTGGCGAAATGGCGAAAGCTATTGCTGGCCCGCGTGGCGAACTGTCCCGCTTTGCACCGCAACACGCTGAAGTGTTTGTCAATCCTGAAATCATCCGCATGATTATCGGGCCCGGTGGCAAGAACATCAAGGCGATCACTGCCGCGACCGGCGCTTCTGTGGACATTGAAGACAGTGGGCGTATTTCCATTTTCGCGCCGACTGCTGAAGCTATGGAGCAGGCGCGTCAGCTCGTGGAATACTACGACCAGCGCCCGGACATCGGCAAGAACTACATGGGCAAGGTGCGCAAGATTCTGGAAATCGGCGCTATTGTTGAAGTCATGCCCAACGTGGAAGCGCTGGTACACATTTCCCAGCTCGACACCGCCCGCATCGGACAGGTTTCTGATGTGGCGC
>JAVVPW010000030.1:0-15269 GCA_036655575.1 Bilophila sp. | reverse complement strand
CGAAATTCGAGCACAGCCGTGAGCAGTCGCTCCACAAAGTCCACGCCGCCAAGCTCTTTGTTTTCAAGCGTCAGCAAGAGATGGGGGATGTTCAGCTTGCGGCAGGCGCCCACCACTTCACCCATGAGAAAATAGTTGCTGGTGATGAGCAGCACCCTGGGCGTGTCGCCGCCAAAACGCGGTTGGATGGCTTTGTCCCAAAAGGCGTTGTCCGGGGTGGACGTGGTGCTCACACACGCTTCGATGCTGGTGCGCAGCGCCTGATACCACGTCCGATCCAGACGCAAATAAAAGGCGTTGACCAGAGGACACAGCGGCTTGTCGCCGTGCTCGTGCTGCCAGCGGGTCAGGCTGGCAAGGACGGCTTCTGGCTCTGTTTCCGTGATCCAGAGAACGCGAGGCGACGGGAAACGTTCGCGCACGGTCGTGAGCGCGAGGATGTCGGTTTCTTTGTCAAGGACAGCCACAGGGCCTGTTGTGCGGCGCAGAAGTTCTTCCAGCGCGTACCCGAACCCACTGCCGAGGAGCACGGGAAGTTTCGACGGCGTGGCTTCGGATGCCGTACCGGGGGCGGTTTCATCGGCAAACAGCGCCTGCGCACTGGGGGTGTTGAGCGTGGCAAGCTCACGCTGAGAGCCGCTCTGTTCGCCTTGCCCAAGCATGGCAAAACGTCTTCCTTGTTGTGCAACAACAAGATCGACGAGCTGTCCGGTAGTATCCCGCTGAGGGAAAAGGGTGCGGCATGTGTTCATTTTTTCAGATAGTTGAAAACTTTTTCAGGTATTTTACCGATGATGATCTCATCGTTTCTCAGGCGAAAAAAGACGCCATCCAGCGGCTCTTTTATGGTCAGAAAAGAACGTCCAATGGAGATTTCCACGCCGGGGTATACGGTGCCGAGCACGATGAGACGGCAGGCGTTGGCTTGCGTTTCGTCTCTGTGCAGGGTTACCCAGAGCGATTCGCGCAGTTTCAGCAGTTTTTTCCGCTTTTCTCTGGTGGACACCAAACTACAGGTCATTTTATTGGCGTCTGGGGGGAGATGTCCGACCACGGCGCTGTATTGATTGATCCGTTCGGTCAAGTTTGTGAGCCGTTTGTCGCACTGTTCGAGTTCTCGGATGACAAAAGGCGAGTAGCCAAGGTAGACTCGCGTCAGGATTTCGGCCTTGTTGCCGAGGTTGCCCCGGACAAGCATGTATTTAGCAACCTGACTTGTGCCGCCGATGACCAGTTCGTTGACCACCAGATCGCCCGCTACATAGAGTGAAGAATGCACGCAAAAGCGTTCGATGAGCATTTTGCTTTTGGAACGGATTTCAGCCTTTTCGACAAAGGAAACCCGCAAGTCGCCGCCGGAGTCGAGCAGGCAACGGTTGTTCGCGCCACCTCTGGCACCACCTTCGATCTTGAGGTCTTTGCGTGCCCGGATTTCGCCACCTTCAACAATGCCGTTGATGAGCAGGTTGTTGGCTTGAACAGCGAAACCAGCCTTGACATCTTTATGGATCACGGCATCGCCGACAAAAAAGATGTTCCCGGTGTGAAAGTCCACGTCAGAACGCACGTTGAGCAGGCGCTTTACGACAATTTTCCCTTCATGATAGAAGACATAGCCGTTGGCATCGGCAAAAAGATAGTGCGGATAGGCAGGATCAACGCGGGTGTTGATCCCTGCGGGCAAGACTGGGTCTGTGGTGATAAAGCGCGGGAGCGGGTCTGCGACCTTGTCAAGCGGGATGAGTTCGGCGAGGATTTGCCCCTTGCTCACGTTTTGCACATACCCAAGGTTATACCTGTCCGCCAGTTCTTGTCCGCTTTGTGTTGGGCGCAAGGAAAGATGATTGAAGTCGGGGTCGAAGTAGTGCTGTAGATACAAGTCCATACCGCTACCTGAATGGAGGGGAATACTTTGTGGTGCGCTCAAAAGGAATGTGCCGAAGCTACGCCAGCGTAAAGGCAGTCAAACGTGATAGAGTCTAGCATGGGAGGAAAATCCTGTCACTAGCCCCTTTTTCAGTCCGGTAGACGAGAAAGGAGATCCGCCTCACTTGTGATGAGCGGGAAAAACCCAGCTAATTCAAGGATTCTCATCAGTTCAAGAATCTGTGGCGTTGGTGCGTAGAGCAACATCCGGTGCCCTCTGCCCCTGCCAGTGGCGGAGGCGGCCATGATGCTGCCCATGCCAGCGCTATCGACTCGTTTGATTTTGGAAAGATCCAGCACCAGATCAAAGATACCTTTTTTGTTGAAGAGCGCTTCAAGCTCACGCCGATCCTCTACCGCTGTCTCCACTGTCATGTCCGCTGTCGGGCGGACAAGGTGAAAAAAGCCAAATTCCGCCACAATAAAGGCCATACTGTCTCCTCTAGGGCATGTTACCATTTCGTTTTTGGGGGGAAACGAGATTCCCCCCCAAAAATCCCCAGCCACTCCCCCTCTCGCTTTAGCTTTCGAGAATGGCTTGATAGGCGAGTTTGGAGGCGTAGAAATCGACTTTCGAGACCAGTTCAAACGGGCTGTGCATGGACAGGACAGCCGGGCCAAGGTCGATGGTATCCATGCCATAGGCGGCGAGGTAGAGGGCAACGGTGCCTCCCCCGCCTAGATCCACCTTGCCAAGTTCTGCCATCTGCCACGGGATATTCTTTTTATTGAGGACACCGCGCAGCCAGCCGATGTATTCGGGGTGGGCGTCGTTGGCGCCGTATTTCCCGCGTGAGCCTGTGAATTTGGAAAAAGCAGGGCCATAGCCGATGGTAGCAGAGTTGAGCTTTTCGTGCAGATCCTGCCAGTCTGGGTCAATGGCGGCGTGGACATCTGCAGAAACAGCACGGGTATTCTGGAAGATGTTGCGGATTTTTGTTTTTGGTTCCCACTGTTCTGCAAGTTCCTGCATGGCGTATTCCAGAAAACGCGATTGTGCCCCTGTCGAACCTTCCGAGCCGATTTCTTCTTTGTCCCAGAAAATGAGGCACGAGGTGTATTCGGGATTTTTTGCGTCCAGCAACGCTGAAAGTGCCGTGAACACACACACCCTGTCGTCTTGACCATAGCCGCCGATGAGCGCGGTATCAAGCCCTACGAGCCGTGCTGGGCCAGCCGGGACAGCCTGCAATTCGGCAGACAGCAGATCTTCTTCCCGAATGTTGTACTTGCGGTTGAGAATGCTGATGATATTGGCTTTCACAGGATCTTTCGGCGGTTCGGGCTTGTCCTTGCGCGGACGACCGGGGCCTGCGGGCGTGAACGCGGGGCTGTGCCCCAGGATGACGTTGAGCTTCTCCGCTTCAAACGCATCCGCCACGGTCTTGACAACTTCCTTTTGCGCCAGATGCGGGAGGAGATCCGCGATGGTGAACACTGGATCACCCGGATCTTCACCCAGCACAACCTTGACCGTGGTACCGTCCTCACGGACAATCACCCCGTGCAACGCCAGCGGACGAGCCAGCCACTGGTATTTGCGAATCCCGCCGTAGTAGTGGGTCTTGGCCTGTCCGATGCAGACTTGTTCTTGCAGCGGACGTTGCTTGAAGTCCAGACGCGGGGCATCGGTGTGCGCACTGATGAGCCGTACCCCGTCAGAAAGGGGGCGTCTCCCCTTACGAGCCACGAAAAGAGCCTTGCCGTGGCAGGTGCGAAACACCAGCTTTTTCTTGAAATCTTCGCTGTAGCCCGCTTTTTTGAGCAGGGCGACAACACGCTCCACGGTTTCCCGTTCGGTCTTGCAGTCGGAAAGAAAGCGCATGTATTCGGCGGTCAGTTCGTCCATGCTTTTTTGACTCGCCTTGTCCGCGTACACGTCCCAGCCGTTTTTGGGTTTGTACTGCAAATCTATGTCCATTGGGGTATCCTTTTGTTTTTGGGTTCGTTATGGGGTGGCAGTCAGAACCGAAGCGACGCTGGTGGCGACTTCGGCAAGTTCGGCATCGGTCAGGGTGCGAGGATCAAGATGGAAAGCATCGTTTTCCAGCCGCCCCAGCAGAGGCAACTCGGCATGGAGCAGGCGCGTGCGCAAGACTTCCGGGGTGCAGATCTGCGTTTCAAGACGCACCAGCGTGGTGGGCAGATCGTTTTCCGGGAAGGAACCGCCACCTACGCGGGACGCACCGGCAACCAGTCGCACAAGGAGCGCCTCGCCGCAGGCCTTCTTCAGACGTGCCGCCAGCCGGGTGGCTCGACGCCGCAACACGTCCGGCGGGGTCGTCATCATGCTGACTGTCGGGATGCGAGAGCGGGCCTGTGTGGCGTCAAGGTAGAGGCGGAGCGTGGCTTCAAGCGCCGCTATGGTCATCTTGTCGATGCGCAGTGCCCGATTCAGCGGATTGGCCTTGATGCGCTCGATGCTCTCTTTCTTGCCCACAATGATGCCCGACTGGGGGCCACCCAGCACCTTGTCCCCGGAGAAGGTGACAATATCCGCACCAGCCGCGACAACCGAACGCACAGTCGGTTCGCCGGGCAGTCCGTGGGCGGAAAAATCGAGAAAACTCCCACTCCCCAGATCTTCTATCAAGGGCAAAGCGTACTGATGCGCCAGTGTTGCCAGTTCGTCCACGGGTACATCGCTGTGAAAGCCCACGATCCGGTAGTTGGACGTGTGTACCCGCATGAGGGCGGACGTGCGTTCGTTGATGGCCTGCGCATAATCTTTAAGGTGTACCCGGTTGGTGCAACCCACTTCGTGCAAGGTCGCGCCACTGCGCGTCATGACATCGGGAATGCGAAAACTGCCGCCGATCTCCACAAGTTGCCCACGGGACACCACCACTTCCCCGCCAGAACACAGGGCGTCTAGCGTGATAAGCACGGCAGCGGCGTTGTTGTTGACCACAAGAGCGGCCTCGGCACCGGTGAGCTGACAAAGCAGCGCTTCGACATGACTGTAGCGACTGCCCCGTTCACCGGTCTCCAGATCCAGTTCCAGATTGGAATACCCCCGGCAGGCGTTGACCACCGCTTCAATCGCCTCTTCTGGCAACACAGAGCGCCCCATGTTGGTGTGGATAATCACACCCGTGGCGTTGAGGAGCCGCCGGAAGCGCGGGCGGGCGCCTTGCTTGACAAAGCGCACCAGCGCTTCAGACAGGGCGCTGAGTTCGAGCTGTTCAGGTTCTTGCAACCGTCCTTCCCGGATGTCTTCACGGCGTTCGTCCAGAAAACGGTTGACAAGATCGCGCAGCAGAGGACGGGGCGTGGTTGCAAAGAAGGCTGGTGCGACGCTTTCAAGCGTCCCCAGACAGCCATCTACAGACGGCAACACTCTGAAGAGATTGGGCATGAACGAGCTGTCCTTTTGCGTTTGATCGCTCTTTGCACCGGCTTCGAGCGCGTGAGGGTACAGAGTAAAGTATTCGCCGAGCAGATACAATGAGCCACACAGCAAGACGGGGTGGTGTTGTGTGGAGGCCTTGGCAAGAGGTGCTGCTTCCTTCAGAGCCAGACTGAGACGCTGTACAGGGAGAGTACAAGCGTCCGGGTGGCGTAGCGTTGCGATGCGTGTGGCAAGCGTTGCGCCGAGCATGGCTCGTTCGTTGTCTTGAATGGTCGGCACAAGGATGGGCGCGTTTTTCGCCAGTCGGCAGAGGATGGGGAGCATCTCATCCATGTTCTTGTCCGCGAGACAAGAGAAGATGACGACACAAGGCCGGGTGTCTGCCTCGTCAAGCGCGGCTTCAAGCGCACGCAGGCCGTGTGGGTTGTGCGCTCCGTCAAGGAGCATGGCGAGGGCGCTGGTGTCTGCGCTGGCAGGCAGGGACTGGAGGCGTCCGGCAAGGCGCGCTGCGGCCAGCCCCTCGCGCACAGCGTCCGGGTTTTGCGACCAGCCAGAGGTGACAGCGAGGTGTTCCCAGACCCGCAGGGCGAGGCGGGCGTTGATCTGCTGATGGGAGCCAGCCAGCCCCAGCCGTGGGAGGGAAGACGCCAGCTCGGATTCGGAAAGTTCGTGCAGGACAACGCCTTTTTCTGTCGCCACCCGGCGCAACGTACAGAGCGCGTCGTGCTCTTGTGGCGCCGTGAAGGCCACCATGCCGGGGCGCATGGCTTCTGCCTTGTCCGAGGCAATGGCGGTGAGCGTTGCGCCAAGGATGGCCTCGTGATCCATGCTGATGGGCGTGAAGCACACAACCTGCGCTGGCATGGCGGTGGTGGCGTCGTAATGCCCGCCAAGCCCGGCCTCAAGCACCACCAGATCCACACCCGCGTCGGCAAAGGCCAGCAGAGCCAGCGCGGTCAGAAATTCAAAGTAGGTCAGCGTCGGCGCAACCTGCATGATCCGGGTCGCAAGCGCTGGCCAGTGCGCGGCTTCAAGCATGTGCCCGTTGATGCGGATGCGTTCGCGTGGTGTCACAAAATGGGGCGAGGTGTAAAGCCCCACCCGCAAGCCCTGCGCTTGCGCAAGCGAAGCCAGAAAGGTGGAGGTAGAGCCTTTGCCGTTGGTTCCCACCACCTGTGCAACGACAAAAGGTGCGTGCGTCAGCCCAAGAGCGGACAAGGCGTCTGCCATGCGCGTCAACGCAAAATCCATGTGGAACAGTCCCAGACTGTCCAGATGGTCTTGCACATCTTCAAATGTTTGGAAATCCATCAGAATACCTTTTCAAAAGTCAGCATGTCCCACAAGAGGGACGTGGTTTGCGTTCCAGAAAAGTCTTTTCAGCGTCACTTCGAGGCGCTGTGACACTAGCCTGTTTTTGGTGGAAGGAAAAGCCTTTGCCGAGCCGCCACAGCGCAAGAGTGCAACTTTTTACGGCACGTTTTCGGCTGTTCGGGATCTTTTTGGGACTTTTTTCTATCCCCTGAAAATTCCTTGCTCTTGAGGGTAAGACAGGGGGATTATCCACGGATTACCGCTCGTTCGGTTCGTGAGCACAAAGGGAACAGCGAATCGTCTATTTTATGTATGATACTTGTTTTATTTGCGCTTTAGAGGATTATAGACACGCCGTAAGGTCGGTTGCTCCTCTTGACAAGAGAGGGGGGATAGCAGAGAAAGTGGGAAAAAGTGGTAGAAAGTGGTGGAGATCCCCCCTTGATCCACAGGACACGACATGCTGTTTCGCGGACAATCCTACAGAAATCTTGACCCAAAAGGTCGTCTTATGCTCCCTGCGGAGTTTCGGGACGTGCTTTTAGAAAGATCGCCTGAAGGTGCCTTCGTGTTGACTACCTTTGACGGTTGCATTGTCGGTTATCCGCAACCGCAGTGGCTGGAGCTGGAAGAAAAGTTTTCGCGTTTACGCAACAGTTCCAGAAAGATACGCGACTTTCGCCGTCTTGTTCTTGGTGGCGCACAAGAGCAGACGCTTGACCCACAGGGGCGGGTACGCCTGTCTCGTGCGCATATGGAATACGCTGGTCTCGATCACGAAATCATCGTGCTCGGACAGGGTAGTACCTTTGAAATCTGGGATCAGGCCACCTTCAAGACGTTGCTTGACCAGAATTTTGACGATGTAGCCGATGAACTGGCGGACAGCGGCATTGATTTTTCGTTCTGATGTTTTGGTTTGATGTGCGATCCTTCGCCTCTTTTCCTCTGATGTGTTGAAACACAGCGTGTTTCAAACGCAAAAGGCTCTAAAGATACGCTATGAAATCCGAGATTCCCGTTTCCCCTGCCTCCATCCATGTGTCCGTGCTCCTTGACGAGACGGTGGCAGCCTTATGCCCCAGACCCGGTGGTCGCTATCTTGACGGTACGGTGGGCATGGGCGGACACGCCGCCGCTCTTCTTGAGCGCGCAGGCGAAGGAGCAGAACTCTGCGGACTGGATAGAGATGTGCAGGCGCTCGAACTTGCCCGTATCCGTCTGGAATCTTTTGGAGAACGAGCGCATCTGATCCACACCCGCTACAGCGGGTTTGCCGCAGCGCTCGACAGCCTTGGCTGGGCGAGCGTGGACGGGGTGCTCCTCGACATCGGCGTGTCATCGCTGCAAATTGATTCCGCTGAACGGGGCTTCAGTTTCAGCGTGGACGGGCCGCTTGATATGCGGATGGACAGAGATTCTATTGACGACGCGCCGGTCAGTCGGCTCGTGAACCGCGCCAAGGTCGAAGAGCTGCGCGACATCATCGAACGCTACGGCGAAGACCCGCAGGCTGGACGGATTGCCCGGTGCATTGTGGAAGGGCGCATCCGCAAACCCATCGAAACCACCCGCGAACTGGCAAGCCTTGTGGAGCGTGCCTACCCTGCGGCGTGGCGGGCAAAAGCGCGTAATCACCCGGCAACGCGCACCTTTCAGGCCTTGCGCATGGCGGTTAATGACGAAATCGGCGAGCTTGAGCGCTTCATGGACAGCATTCTGGCGCGGCTCTCGCCGGGTGGCAGAATCGCGGTGATCACGTTCCATTCGCTCGAAGATCGCGTGGTCAAGCACCGGATGCGGGCGTGGGCACAAGGCTGTATCTGTCCGAGTCACCTTCCTGTTTGTGTGTGCGATCACGTTCCCGAAGTGGTGCTGATCACGCCAAAGCCCATCTGCCCGGCAACGCACGAAGTGAACGTGAATCCCAGAGCCGGGAGTGCCAAGTTGCGGGTCGCAGAAAAATGCCGCGTGGCCTCAGCCCCCCGTGACGCAGGTGTGTCGCCTTTTGGCGCGACCTTTGGAGCGAGTGGGACAGGGGCGGCGAAAGAAACAGACGCCACCGAAGACGCCGCCCGCAGTCGGTATGAGGCCAAAAAGGCCGCCCGTCTCGCCCGTCAGCACACGCGGCAGGGAACGGTCGAGGGACAAAGCGCATGAGTCAGATGTCTTCCAGCGGCTGGCTTCTGGCGTTGATTCTTTCGTTGTTGCTGAGTCTGCTCACAGGGCTTGCGCTTGTCTGGCTCAGTATCGAACGCACGGACAAGGCCTACACCATCCGCCAGCTCAGGGGGGATGTGGAACAGCGGGCGGTGCTCAAAACCAAACTTGAAGTGGAGCGGGATCGACTCCTTGCCCCTTCTGTGCTCAGTCACAAGGCCGCACAGCTTGGCATGACCGAAGCCCGCCCAGGGCAGATTCGGCGTACAACTGACCCTGTGGCTCCAGAGAAAAAGGGACAGTAAAAGCCTCTCCCCAGCGTGGTGTTGCTTTTTGGGAAAACGTTTTTGCAAGGTGTTGTAACGGAGTATCATGGCGTATCTTGGCTCACAGCATAAGCGGAAAATCCGCCAGAACCAGTCGCTCCCCAATCGCAAGAAGAAGGGCGGGGGGCTTGGTGCGTGGTTTGCCGGGATCAACTGGAGTAGCTTCCGTTTTCACACCGTGGCGGTGATTTTTTGTTTTGTCTGGGGGTCTCTTTGGGTCAGAGCAGGCTACATTCAGCTCTGGGATGGCCCGTATCTGGCGGAAAAAGCCCGGCGGCAGCACATGTCTGCGGAAACCGTCTCCATGCCTCGGGGGATGATTACAGATCGCAACGGACACATTCTGGCTCGGAGTGTGGAATGTCGCTCTGTCTATGCCAATCCCAGCCAGATTGGGGATGTGGAAGCCACCACCAACACCCTTGCGGGACTGCTTGGGCTGAAAGTCTCAGAGCTTCGCCCGGAGCTTGAAAAGACGCGGGGCTTTGTCTGGATCAAACGGCGTCTTGACGATGCCATGGCTGAAAGCGTCCGGCTTGCAGCCTTGCCGGGCATCAATCTCACCCGCGAATTTGAGCGGATCTATCCGTACAAACAGGTTGCGGGGCAGTTGCTTGGGTTTGTGGGCATGGACGGCAAAGGACTTGAAGGGATCGAACGTTCGTTTGATTCGGAACTCAGCGGTCTTTCCATGCGGCAGGTTGTGCAGCGCGACGCCTCCGGGCGACAGTTTGACGTTGTCAACGAGAACGACACTCCGGTTGCCAGAGATGTGCGCTTGACACTTGATTTGCAGGTGCAGGCTATCGCTGAAGAAGAACTGTCGAGTATTGTGGAAGAGGTGGACGCCAAATGGGGCGGGGTGCTTGTGGCGGATGTGAAATCTGGGGATGTGCTTGCGTGGGCGCAGTACCCGTTTTTCAATCCCAATTCCTACCGCCAGTACGCACCCGGCGAATACCGCAACCGCCTTGCGCAAGACGCGCTGGAGCCGGGTTCATCGTTCAAGCCGTTTCTGCTGGCAGCGGCGCTTCAGGAAGGGCTTGTTTCCCGCGACACCTCGTTTGACTGCGAAGGCGGCCTGTGGCGCACCCGCACCATCACCGTGCGCGACGACGGACGGCATTACAAGAATCTGACGGTAGCCCAGATTTTGAGTCTTTCAAGCAACATCGGGTGCGGCAAGATCGGGCTGCAACTTGGCGCTGTGCGCTACCAGCGCTACCTCTCCCGGCTGGGCTTTGGTGAGCGTACCGGCTTGCAGCTTTCTGAGAGCAAGGGGATTTTGCGCGCACCGAAAGAATGGAGCGAGTCCGACGTGATTTCTGCGTCCTTCGGGCAGAGTCTTGCTGTCACGGTGGCGCAGATGGCACAAGCGTACCTGACCATCGCAAGCGAAGGGGTGTACAAGCCGTTGCGCCTCATCATTGAGGATCAGGTTACTGTGACTGGCGGAGAGCAGCGGATTTTTTCCAAAAACACCACCCGCGAACTGTTGCAGATGATGCAAGAAGTGGTTGCGAACGGCACAGGGAAACGCGCCGCTATCCCCGGTATTTCCGTGGCGGGCAAGACCGGAACAGCGCAGAAGGCGGATCGGCGCGGCGGAGCCTACGGGCGCGAACGCACGGCGTCCTTTGTGGGCATGGTGCCTGCGGACAAGCCCGAATATCTGGTAATCATCATGATCGACGAGCCATCACGGGTCAAATACGGTGGGATGATCGCCGCTCCGGTCTTTAAGGAAGTGGCGTCACGGGTCATGGCCTATCATGGCTCACTGCCAGATCCCGGTGCGCTCACGCCAGCCGAGGTCAAGGCGCAGGAACGCGCTGAGGCCAGAGCCGAAAAGCGCAAGAAGCGCGGGGGCAAGAAAGAAGAGACGGTCATGGGTGAGTTCCGCCGCGAACTGACGCCTGTGAAGCCCGTGCTTGAGGCGAAAGATTCGGGTGAGGTGCCCAATGTCGTTGGGCAGTCCGTGCGCCGAGCTGTAGAAATGCTTGCCCGCGAGGGGCTTGTGCCAACCATCAAGGGCGAAGGCTCATGGGTCGTGCGCCAGACCCCAGCACCAGACGTGCGCTGGAAAGGCAAGAACGATGCGCCGCGAGAATGCGTCATCTGGCTTGCAAACCGAGCTGAAGAATCGTGAGGCCACTCCTGTCTTTGGGAGTTGCTTTGGGGAGAACATAGATATGGATATGTATTCGTTGTCGTTGCTTGAATCGCGGGTGCGCGAACAAAAACTGGACTTGTGCGTTGATTCGCGCAAGGTCACGCCGGGTTGCGTGTTTATCGCCCTGCCCGGCATTGCCGCGTCGCCTGCTACGGCGAATACAGACGCGCCTCTGACCAGAGACGGGAGTGCTTTTATCGCTGACGCGGTAGCGCAAGGGGCAGGGTTTGTTGTCTGCCGTCCTGAAGAGGCCAGCGCGTGTGGTCAGGCCAATGTTGTGGACTGCGCCAGTCCCCGGCAGGCTCTTGGTCTGCTGGCTTCTGCTCGTTACGGCACAGGCGATCTCCCCTTTCCCGTGGTCGGCGTGACAGGCACCAACGGCAAGACCACGGTGAAGTATTTGCTTGACCACCTGTTTGCCTCCACAGGGCGCAAAACAGGTGTCCTTGGCACGGTGTCCTACCGCTGGCCGGGGCACACCCAAGAGGCGCCCCTCACCACGCCGGATTGTCTGGAACTGCACGCCATGCTCGAACAAATGCGAGAGGCCGAGGTGGGGATAGCGTTCATGGAAGCGTCTTCACACGCGCTGGATCAGGATCGAACCGCAGGGATTCCGTTTGCCGGAGTGGTGTTTACCAATCTGACACAAGATCATCTGGACTATCACGGCGATATGGAAAGCTATTTTCGCGCCAAGTCCCGCTTGTTCCTTGAGAGTGACGGAACACCGTTTCAGGATCGCGTCATGGCGATAGGCACTGACGATGTGTGGGGTCGCAGGCTACTCGGACAGCTCGCCGCCGCCCCCAAGGCCATCGGGTTTGGCCTGAAACCGCGTCCTGCGACCATGGAGGCCGGGCGGTATCTGGAAGGGCGGGTGCTTTCGAGCACGACTGCGGGTTTGCATCTGCATCTGCGGTTTGGGGATCAGGAATGGGAACTGAAGTCGCCGCTGGTGGGGGATTTCAACGCTGAAAATCTGCTTGCGGTGCAGGCACTGGCGCTGGGTTTTGGACTTCTCCCTGCGGCGTTTCGCTGTTTTGAGACGTTTTACGGGGTGCCGGGGCGTCTAGAGCGCATTCAAAACCCGCAACAGCTCGACATTTTTGTTGATTACGCCCACACGCCGGACGCGCTTGAAAAGGCACTTCTGGCTTTGCGCGGTGCGGGGTTCACCCGTATCCTTACGGTTTTTGGGTGCGGCGGCAACCGGGATCGCACCAAGCGTCCCCTGATGGGCGAAGCTGTCGCTCGTCTGTCTGACGTGGTGCTCCTGACCTCAGACAACCCCCGGCACGAAGATCCAGAAGCGATCATGGCAGATGTCTTGCCGGGACTCACAGGGGCGCGGGAAGTCATCACCGAGGTTGATCGGCGTCTTGCCATCAGCAAAGCACTCGCACACACGCACAAGGGCGATGCGCTGCTTGTTGCGGGCAAGGGGCATGAACGCACCCAACAGATCGGGGCTGTCAAACATCCTTTTAGTGATCAACAAACCATTCGGGAGATGCTGGGATGCGCCTGAGTCTGGAAACTATCATCCGCGCCACAGGCGGAACCGTGGGCGCGTTTTCTGGCGAACAGCTCGTGCGCTGCGTCACAACGGACAGTCGTGCGGTGCCGCCGGAGGCACTCTTTGTGTGTCTTCCCGGTGAAACCGTTGACGGGCATGATTTTGCGGGCAAGGCTGTAGACGCGGGAGCGGTTGCGGTGCTTGCCCAGCGTGATCCTTTTGTGGACACGCCAGCGAGTGTTCCGGTGATTCTGGTTGCAGACACCGTGAAAGCCCTCGGACAGATCGCCCATGTCTGGCGCAAGACACTCACAAAGACCCGTGTTGTCGGCATCACTGGAACGGCGGGCAAGACCACCGTCAAGGAAGTGCTTGCGCAGATCCTGACGCACAAAGGCTCGACTGCCAAAAACCATCTCAACATGAACAACCAGATCGGGTTGCCGTTGTCTATGCTGGCGGCAACAGGAGACGAAGACTACTGGGTGATGGAAGCGGGCATCAGTCAACCGGGTGACATGGACGAACTCGGCGCTATTCTGGAACCGGATCTTGGCGTCATCATCAATGTTGGGCCGGGGCACGCCGCAGGGCTGGGGGATAAGGGCACAGCGCACTACAAGGCGCGTCTGTTAGCGCATCTTGCAGCGGGCGGTTCTGGACTTATCAGCGCGGATTACCCGGATCTTGTGCGCGAAGCCCGTGCGGTACGGCCTGATCTGGCGTTTTTTTCCACCACCGGACGGCAGGTGGACTACCGTTCTGCCTATGTGGTGCCAGCAGGTGAGGGCAAGGGTTTGTTTCGGCTGTGGCTTGACGGGGAGTGCGTGGATGCAGAAGTCCCGTTCCGGGGTTCCTTTGGCGCGGAAAACGTCATTGCGGCTGCGGCTGCGGCGCACCGTCTGGGCTTGACTGCGCCTGAAATCGCCGCTGGACTGACGGGTGTGGTGTTGCCAAAGCAGCGCTTTGCCTGCTCACGCGCCGGGAAATGGCTTGTCATTGACGACAGTTACAACGCCAACCCCCTGTCGTTTGCAAGGATGCTGGAAGCAGCCAGAGAAATGACGGCGGAACGTCCGGGTGAGCCGCTCATCTGCGTGCTTGGTGCCATGGGTGAGCTTGGCGCTCTGGCGCAAGCCGAGCACGAACAGCTCGGACGTCTCCTTGCAGAGGCGCGCCCCAAGGCGATCTTCTGGAAAGGTGAGCACTTTGAAGATGTTGCAGAAGGATTGCGCTACGGGCGTTATGACGGTGTGCTGCAAGCGATCACGAGTACGGACGCCCTGCTTGAGAGCTTGACGGCCTGTGGTGCTCTTGCGGTGAAAACCGATGCTACGGATGCGCAGGTTGCGACACCCTCTGTCGGAAAAGCCGGCTCAAAAGCCGGCGGCGTGATGCTCTTTAAAGGCTCACGGGTCAACAAGCTGGAAGTTTTTGTCCAGGCGTTCATCGCTGCGGCGGGAGAAGCTCATGCTGTATAGTCTGCTGTATCCGTTGAGTGCGGACTTCATTCTGTTCAATGTTTTTCGGTACATCACCTTCCGTTCTGTGTGGGCGTTGGTGACGGCGCTGATGGTGACTATTTTGGTGGGGCCCTGGTTCATCCACTGGTTGCAGCGCATCAAGTGTGGGCAGCAGATCCATGAGGATGTGAAGGCGCATCAGGCCAAGGCCGGAACGCCGACAATGGGTGGGTTGCTCATTGCCTTTGCGGTGTGCGTGAGCGTGTTTTTGTGGGCGGATCTCAGCAACACCTATGTCTGGTTGACGTTGTTTGTGTTTCTGGGCTTTTCCGGGGTGGGGTTTTACGATGACTATCTCAAGGTCATGCAGCATCAGAACAAGGGGCTTTCGGCGTCTTCAAAGTTTCTGGGGCAGATTGCCGTGGCTGGGATTGCCATGTTGCTGTTGCTGACAGAGCCTGCCTATTCCACCCGGCTGGCCTTTCCGTTTTTCAAGACGCTCAACCCGGATCTGGGGTATCTGTACATTCCTTTTGCCATGCTGGTGATGGTGGGGGCGTCAAACGCGGTGAATCTGACAGACGGGCTAGACGGTCTGGCGATTGGCCCGATGGTTGTCGCGGGGCTGGTGTTTTCGGTCTACATTTATGTGACGGGGCACGCACGGTTCGCGCAGTACCTGCAAGTGGAATACATCCCCGGAATGGGGGAAGTTGCGGTGTTTTGCAGTGCCCTTGTGGGGGCGGGGCTTGGCTTTCTCTGGTTCAACGCCTATCCCGCGCAGGTGTTCATGGGGGATGTGGGTTCGCTCGGACTTGGGGGTGTGCTCGGCTTTTTTGCGGTACTCTGCAAGCAGGAAATGTTGTTGCTCATCGTGGGTGGGCTGTTTGTAGTAGAAACGCTGTCAGTGATTTTGCAAGTGAGTTATTTCAAGTGGTCAGGCGGCAAGAGGATTTTTCGCATGGCGCCTCTGCACCACCATTACGAGATGAAAGGGGTGCCTGAATCCAAAATCATCATCCGATTCTGGATCATG
>JAVVPW010000029.1:0-15375 GCA_036655575.1 Bilophila sp. | reverse complement strand
GAATTGACTTCCTTCTTGATGAGCGCTGCCGAATTGATCTTGCCAAACGTTGATTGCAAGTCCTTGATCATCGTGTACAGGCTGTCAAAGGCCTCGTAACGCTGCTGCCAGTCCTTTTGCCACGACTCAAGACGCTTCTTGGGGATCTCTTCGATCTCCTTCAGACCCTTGATCATGGTTCCGAAGTCGGTACCGTTCCCCAGTCCGGCAAAAGAAATACTTCCTGAAATTGATGCTGGCATAACGCTACCCTGACCCTGAGGTTTGCTTTTCGACCTGAAGAACCGCCTGTGCGCGGAAGAATTTGCCGTTATAGTGCGGCTTCCTTCGTTTCAATGCAAACCGAGTGCCAATTATGAACACTTGTAGGGGTTATCGACCAAAAATGAAGAATCTTTAGGGCAGATTGCATAAAAAAAGACCCCGACCTTTACAGAAAACGCAAAGGCCGGGTGTGTACTCAGTACGTCATGATCGCTTCATACGATGAAAGTGAGCTGATAACAGCGTCTTGCGTGTCTGGCAGGGTGTCGAGGATGGGCTTGACCATGCGGGAGAGGGCGCCCTTGGGGCCGACTTCAACCCACGCACGAGCACCGTCCTGCCACTGGTTGCTGATGGTGTCAATCCAGAGCACAGAGGAGGTCATCTGCCGGATCGCCAGTTCGCAAAGGCTCTTGCCGTCGGTGATCGCGGTGCCTGTGACGTTGCTGTACACGGGGAAACGGGGGCGATTCCAGGTGGCTCTGGACAGCGCGGCGGTCATTTCTTTGGCTGCGTGCGCCATGAGCGGGCTGTGAAACGCGCCGTGTACGGGCAAGGCCATGGCGCGTCCCTTTTTCTCCTTGACGAGCGGGAGCGCGGCTTCCACGGCGGCTTTGGTACCGCTGATGACAAACTGAGCCGGGGTGTTGTGGTTGGCAACGATGAGCACCTCGCCTGTTTCCTTGGCAGCGGCGTGCGCGATCGCTTCCACACTCTGTCGATCGAGCTTCAAAATCGCTGCCATGGCGCCTTTGCCTTCAGGGTCAGACTCCGCCATGAGCGCAGCGCGCCGACTCACAAGCTCAAGCGCGGCTTCTGGCGAGAGTACCCCCGCCGCCGCAAGCGCGCTGTATTCACCAAGGCTATGCCCGGCAACGCAAAACGGCGTGTGCGTGAGGCGCGGCAGAAGCGCTTGCCAGAGGGAGATGTTCACCACAGTCAAGGCTGGCTGAAGACTGCGGGTGTCTGCCATGAGCGCGGTGTCGTCGTTTTCCCAGTACAGAGAACGCAACGGCAGTCCGCTGAAGCGTTCGGCTTTTTTCCAGAGTTCTGCGGCGTCCTTGGCGTTTTTGGCGTCACTTTCAACAATGTCGCGTCCCATGCCGGGTTCCTGCGAACCCTGACCGGGAAAAAGAAACGCGGTGGGAAGGGTGGTCATGTAAACCTCTCCTGTGTGCGTATGAAGGAAGTCATTTACCAGATGGCGTACCAGACGTTTTTGCTTTGTCGTGTACGTTCCCGGAGGCCTTATCCGCAAACGTCGGCTTTTTGTGCGGATGCGGGGCAGAAGCACCGTCTACAGGACGCGCTACCGCCTGCAACAGGCTTGTCAGATTGCGGCGCACAGCGTCCATTTCAGCAGGGCGCACACGCGGCATGTCTGCGGGTGGCTCGTTGGTCAGTTCAGTACCCTGTTCAATGATGGCAAGAGCCGCAGCAGCGCGACCCATGACGCAAAAAAAGCGCCGTGGTTCCCAACCGAGCCGTTGTACCTCTTGTGCCGCCTGTGGCGAATACAGAAAGTCTGGCTTGCCTGCGGTGAGTATGGGG
The DNA here is from genome assembly GCA_036655575.1 of Bilophila sp. Taxonomy (GTDB): domain Bacteria; phylum Desulfobacterota; class Desulfovibrionia; order Desulfovibrionales; family Desulfovibrionaceae; genus Bilophila. Next base: position 13,560 of record JAVVPW010000029.1, on the reverse strand, counting down.
TGTGCCTTTTCCTTGTTGACCTTGACCCACGTTCGGAAGCGCGGCAGATCGTCGATGAGCTTGTTGAGTTCCGTCGGTGTGAAGGGCGGCTGCTCGTACAGTTCCTCGGCAGTTGCCGGAGTCACGACAATAAGCGCCAGCAACAGGGGCAATCCCAGAAACAGGCCTCGAAAGCCCTGCGCCCAAAGCGCGAGCACGGTGAAGAGCGGTGTTTTTTTCACGGGTATCAATCGTATTTGATGGAACTGATGAGCATGAGCTTGTCCCAGTTGTGGTGTGATTCAACATAGCGGATCGTCCCAGTCTTGCTGCGAATGAGCATGGAATGCGTCACGGCGCCTTGTCCGTGGAACTGGACACCGCGCAGAAAGGTGCCGCCGGAAATGCCGGTCGCTGCAAAAAACACGTCGTCGCCGCTGACAAGCGTGTCCACGTCGAGAATCTGTGTCAGATCAATGCCAGCGTCAATGATAGCCTGTTTTTCCTTTTCCGACTGCGGATCAAGGCGGGCAAGCATGGCTCCTCCCGCTCCCTTGATGGCACACGCCGCCAGCACCCCTTCAGGCGTTCCCCCGGTTCCCAGCATGACATCGACTTCCGAATGCTGGTCAACCGCCATGAGCGCTCCGGCAACGTCGCCGTCGGTGTGCAACTGAATCCGGGCACCCACGGCGCGGATGTCGTTGATAAGGGTCTTGTGGCGGGGTTTGTCGAGGACAAAGACCACCAGGTCGTTGGTGTCCTTGCCCAGAGCTTTTGCGATGAGCCGCAGGTTTTCGCCAACCGGCGCGTCAAGATCAATGACGCCCCGTGCGGCCTGTCCAACCACCAGTTTTTGCATATAATAGCTGGGGCCGGGGTTGTACATGCTCCCGGAAGGTGCGGCACCCACCACCGCGATGGCGTTTGGACGCCCAAAGGCAAGCAGGTTGGTTCCCTCTACAGGGTCAACCGCGATGTCAAGGGCAGGCCCCGTGCCTATGCCAATGACTTCACCGTTGTACAGCATGGGAGCTTCGTCTTTTTCGCCCTCGCCAATGACAACCTTGCCCGCAATGGGCAGGGAATTGAAGGAAAGACGCATGGCGTCCACGGCCGCGCCATCTCCGGCGTTCTTGTCACCCCTTCCCAGCCAGCGGGCAGAGGCCAGCGCGGCGGCTTCGGTGACACGCACCAGATCAAAGGCCAGATTGCGCTCCGGCGCTTCCATAAGCGACATGTTGTTCTCCGTAGAAATTGATGGTGTATCGGAACAAAGCAGACTCCAGCCAACGCTGTGTCTTGAGACAGAGTACCGCAGCCTGCTTCGAGCTTCAAGGAAAAGCTCACAGCAGAGACACTTTTCCCTTTCGCGCTTGACCACCAAACGGACGCCGCCTGCCGGAGCCGGAAAGCCTGCCCCATAAGCGACTTTACTTTTACGCCTGTTGCGGTAGAATACTTTCTTGACCTGTAGTGAGTGCGGTACAACACCTTCCACACGAAACAGCAGCCCTGTGGCTGACGAAACCATACTGATCCGACAGCATGCGCCACAAAGCGCCCCTGTCCTAGAGGATTTTTTCATGCGCGCCGAGCAACATCTTGAAGCTTCTTTTCGCATCGTTCTGAAAGAAATGGATCTTTCATGGCCCGACAAGGCCGTTATCGAACCGTCTAAAGACGCCAAATACGGCGATCTGGCGTCCAACCTTGCGTTGGTGCTTGCCAAAGTGGCAGGCGTCCCACCACGGGAGCTTGCCGGGCGCATGGGTGAAGCGCTCACACGGGTGGACACGTCGCTAGCGGCGGTGGAAGTCGCGGGGCCGGGGTTTCTCAATGTGACGTTCAAGCCAGATTTCTGGCGGGAAACCGTCCTTCGCGTCACAAAGGACGGTGAGCGCTTTGGCAGTACGTCCATCGGGCAGGGCAGCCGGATGCAGATCGAATATGTTTCCGCCAACCCGACTGGCCCCTTGCACATCGGGCACGGGCGAGGAGCCGCTGTCGGGGACAGCATCACCCGCCTGCTGCGCTTTGCGGGGTACGATGTCACCACTGAATACTATATCAATGACGCCGGGCGGCAGATGCGTTTGCTCGGCCTGTCTATCTGGTTGCGCGCCAAGGAACTGGCGGGCTTGCCCGTAACGTGGCCTGAAGATTATTATCACGGTTCGTATATCATCGACATCGCTCGTGAAATGATGGATCAGGACAAGAATCTCACAACGCTGTCCGACAAGGAAGGCGAAGATCGCTGCTTTACCTACGGGATGCAAACCATTCTTGAAGGCATCAAGAAGGATCTTGCGGCTTTTCGGGTGGAACACCAGATCTGGTTTTCCGAGCGTTCCCTTGTTGAGAGGGGTGCGGTGGAAGACACCTTTGCGCGGCTGAAAGCGGCGGGATTGTCTTTTGAGAAGGACGGTGCCCTGTGGTTTCGGACAACGGATTTTGGCGATGACAAGGATCGAGTGCTGCAAAAATCCGATGGTTCGCTGACCTATTTTGCGTCGGACATCGCTTACCACGATGACAAATACCTGCGGGGCTTTGATCGCGTGGTGGACATCTGGGGTGCGGATCACCACGGGTATGTGCCCCGGATGCGGGCAGCCGTGCAGGCGCTCGGACGCAAGCGGGAAGATCTCGATGTGGTGCTCATTCAGCTTGTGAATCTGCTCGAAAACGGGGTGCAGATCGCCATGTCAACCCGCGCCGGACAGTTCGAGACGCTGGCGGACGTGGTTGCGGAGGTGGGCGTGGACGCGGCGCGATTCATGTTCTTGTCCCGCAAGAGCGACAGCCATCTGGATTTTGATCTTGAGCTGGTCAAGCAACGCACGATGGACAATCCGGTGTACTATGTCCAGTACGCTCACGCCAGAGTGCGTTCGGTGTTGCGAAAGGCAGCAGAGGCGGGGTATGTCCTGCCAGAGGAACTCAATCTTGCTGGGCTTGCGTCGCTGACAGCGCAAGAAGAGCTGAATCTGCTCCATTTCCTCGACCGTTTCGAGGATGTGGCGCGGGACGCCGCACAGAGTCTGGCGCCGCACCACATCAGCCACTATCTTATGGAGCTTGCCGGGATGTTGCACAGCTACTACGCCCGCAACCCGGTTTTGCAAGCAGGCGAACCCGCTCTTGTGCTGGCGCGTCTGGCGCTGTTGCGTGCGGTGGGGCAGGTTGTGAAGAACGGTCTTGCGCTGCTTGGTGTGAACGCGCCTGAAAGCATGTGAGTGTTTTGCTGTACCGATCTTACTGACCTTCCTTTCACGCTTTACCACAGGATACAACATGCCTCAAAAGCCGTTCTCCAGCAGTCCAGTACCCAGATCTTCAGCCTCTGGAGATTCCGGCGACAGACGGCTGTCCGGTCGGAAGTACACGCTGAGTCTGAGTTTTTCCGGCCTGATTACGAGCGGGATCATCATGATCATCGCGGTAGGCTGGGTCTTTGCCTTTGGTGTCATTGTCGGGCGGGGGTACAATCCAGAAAAGAAACTTCCAGAACTCGCAAGCCTGTTGCCGCCCCCCAAGGGGGAAGTTGTAGAAGAGCCGCAACACCCGATTCTGAAAGCTGAAGAACTGACCTTCATGAAGGATTTGAAGCAGCCAGGAACAACCACTGCCAAGGTGGAAGCAAAACCGGCGGCTCCTGTTGCCAGTGCCGCTCCAGCCACGGTGAAAAAGCCCGAAGCCACGCCGCCAAAGCCTGTTGAGGTCAAGGAACGGTTCAATTTTGTGTTTCAGGCGGTTGCCTACAAGAATCGGGATCAGGCGCAGAGCCTGCGCACGAAGATGGAAGGCGAAGGCTTGCGCACGCGGCTTACCATTGAAAAAGACGGAAAGGGCAGACCCAAATGGTTTCGGGTGCAGGTGCTTGTCCGGGGCACTGACGCCGACGCGGCAACAGTGAAGCAGACGCTGGCGAGCATGGGGCTGAAGGACGCGACACTCGCCTCAAAAACAGCCGTCTCAAAAACCGCTGCGCGCAAGAAACGGTAAGGAAAGCCATGTTTGATGCAGTTGTTCGTTTTCTGGCTGTCCCCGGTGCGCTGACGTTGCGCTGGCTGGACGCGCTTGGCGATATAGCCCTCTTTTTTGTCGAGGGGATACGCCAGATCTTTATTGCGCCCAAGCTCGTGCGCAAGGTGCTGCAACAACTCTACGTCATCGGCGCGAAGTCGCTTTTTGTCATCGCGCTCATCGCGGTGTTTACGGGCATGGTGCTGGGGTTGCAAGGCTACTATGTGCTTGTCAAGTTTGGTTCTGTGGGCTTTTTGGGGGCGGCGGTTTCGCTCACGCTCATTCGAGAACTGGGGCCTGTGCTCACCGCGATCATGATAACAGGGCGGGCGGGTTCTTCCATGGCGGCAGAAATCGGGGTCATGCGGATCACTGATCAGATCGACGCACTGGAAGTGATGGACATTCCGGGGATGGGCTATCTGGTCGCACCGCGTTTTGTGGCTTCGCTCATTGCCTTCCCTCTCTTGACCGCCATTTTTGACGTGATCGGCATTCTTGGTGGGTATCTTACCGGGGTCATGTTGCTTGGTATCAATGAAGGCGCGTATTTTCACGGCATCGAAAGCAGTGTCCTGATGGCTGATGTGGTTGAAGGCTTTGTAAAATCTGGAGTTTTTGCGTTGCTGGTGGCGCTTGTCTGCTGTCACCAAGGCTATACCGCGCATCGGCGCCGCGACGGCATGGGGCCAGAAGCCGTTGCCAACGCTACCACCTCCGCTGTAGTCATGTCCTGTGTCCTTGTGCTGGTGTCCGATTATGTTGTCACGTCAGCGATGTTGCGGTGACAGTGCGTTTTTAGAGCGTTTATCAACATAAGGACAGTTTCATGCACGAACAGCATTCTCCATGGGATATCCGCCTTGAGCATCTGAAGGTAGGGTACGGTAGCCGCGTGGTGCTTGATGACGTGAACGCCGTTGTTCCCGGTGGCAAGATCACGGTCATTTTGGGCGAATCAGGCTGCGGGAAGTCAACGCTTCTGCGGCATGTGATTGGTCTGGCGCGCCCCATGCACGGGCAGATCCTGTACGGTGTGGAAGATCTTTTTGCCTTGCCTGAAAAGCAGTTTCGGCGTATTCGCAGGCGCTTTGGGGTGTTGTTTCAAGATGGGGCGCTGCTTGGTTCTCTGACACTTGCTGAAAACGTGGGCTTGCCCCTGTTTGAGCATACAACGTTGCCCAAGGCGATCATCCGCGACACAGTGCTCAAGACCCTCAGACTGGTGGGACTGGAAGCCTTCGCCGATTTTTACCCGAACGAACTTTCCGGCGGGATGCGAAAGCGCGGGGGGCTGGCCAGAGCCATCATTACCGAACCGCCGGTGCTGTTTTGTGACGAACCCACCTCCGGCCTTGATCCCATCAATGCCGCGCAGATGGATCAGTTGCTTTTGGACATGCGCACAGAATATCCCGACATGACTATGATTGTGGTCAGTCACGATCTTTCCAGTGTGGCGCGGGTCGCAGAACATGTGCTGGTGTTGCGTGAGGGGCGGGTGGTTTTTTCCGGCACGCACGCTGCCCTTACGGCAACGCCAGATGCCTATCTGCGGCGGTTTATGGATCGAAAGGCAGAAGAAAGCGCAAGTCGCGTAACCGCTTCCACCAAAGATCCCCAAGTGCGGGCGGCGCTTGATGCGTGGCTTGCGGGGTAAGACCGTTTTTTTGTAGAAACTCGGATTGTTCGTTACTGTAAAGGAAGGAAGTCATGCCGTTTTCAAGAGAAGCCGCGGTTGGTTTTTTTGTTCTGCTGGGGCTTGTGTGTGTTGCCTATCTTACGGTAAAACTGGGGCGCATGGAAGTTTTCAACGCCGAAGGGTATACGCTTCAGGCCTCCTTTAGTTCAGTCACAGGCTTACGCCCCGGTGCGGAAGTGGAAATCGCGGGGGTACGCGTTGGGCGCGTCAAGTCTATTCGGCTTGACACCAAACAGCCTAGAGCCATCGTGGCCTTGCAACTCGACAAGCATATCAAACTTACAGACGATGTGATTGCTTCTGTGAAGACGAGTGGGCTTATCGGTGACAAGTACATCAGCCTTGAGCCGGGAGGGACGGGTGATCCGCTCACGAGCGGCGATGAAATCACCGATACCGAGTCGTCTGTGGATATTGAGGCCTTAATCAGTAAATATGTATTTGGGAAGGTGTGAGTATGTTTCGTGTTCTGCAAAAAAAATGTCTTGCTCTCTGTCTGTGTATGCTGTTTGGTGGTGTAGCCTTTGCCGCGCTGTCGCCAAGCGCCAGTCTACAGGGAACCGTGGACGGCATTCTTCTGATCCTCAAGGAACCAGATTACCGTAACCCGGCGTTGCGTCCTCCGTTGCGCGCTCAAATCGAGCGACAGATTCATGAGGTTTTTGACTTCGGTGAATTTTCAGCGCGCACCGTGGGTCGGAACTGGCCTTCGTTTAGTGTGGCGCAGAAGAAGCGTTTTGACGAGGCGTTTGCGGATCTTCTCCTTGTCACCTACCTTGATAAGGTACAGGGGTATAACGGTGAGAAAATCGTGTACACCGGTGAAACACTGTCGAACAAGGGTGATCGAGCCGAAGTGCAGACGGTTGTCACGCTGTCTGACGGCAAAGCGGTTCCTGTGGCGTACCGCATGATGGACAAGGCTGGACGCTGGGTTGTCTACGATGTGCTCATCGAAAACGTCAGCTTGATCAAGAATTATCGGTCGCAATTTCAGGATGTGCTTGCCAAGGGAACGCCCGACCAGCTCATTGAACGTGTAGCGTTGCGTGCCAAGGAATTGCGGGCGCAATCGACGGCAAATTGAGAAACATCAAACGGGGCGTGTTTTTTACCATGCAGGAACCAGTATGACTGATCTTCGTTCATCTCGCGGCATCCCCTTGTTGCTGCTGGCGTTGTTGTTTTTTTACGGGGGTGCCACTCAAGAGGTCAACCTTGAGAACAGGGAGACACCGGTAAGCTCAAATGGCGGCTCTCTCTCCATTCTGGATGCGTCTCCGCCGTCTGGCATGTCGGTTGCTGATGCTTCTGATGCCGCGTTTGAAGACTATGACGACGAGGCTTCCGAACAGATCTATGACCCCCTGGAACCATGGAATCGGTTCTGGTTCAGGTTCAACAACGTGCTGCTGCTTGACATCATCAAGCCTGCCTATACGGGCTATTCTTTTGTGGTTCACGAAGACATCCGCACGGGACTCAGCAACGTCTTGTACAACCTCCAGATGCCCTTGCGACTGGGCAACAGTCTTTTGCAAGGGAAATTTGGGCAGGCATGGGTTGAACTGGGTCGATTCATGATCAACACGACAGTGGGCATGGGCGGCGTCTTTGATGTCGCCAAGCGCAACAAGCCCCTCGTTCCTGTGGACAGCCGTGGTGCTGACTTGGGGCAAACCCTCGCGGTCTGGGGAATCGGTGAAGGACTCTATCTGGTATGGCCGCTCTTAGGGCCAAGCACGGTGCGCGACACAGTGGGCACGGCTGGTGATATTGCCGCTTCGCCGTTCTTCTGGCTGACCGAACCGCTAGGGCCTGTCCCGTTCTGGCCGGGACTTGGCGCAGATGCCGGCCTGCGTTTCAACGACATGGGCACCATCATCAACGCCTACGAAGCTGTCACCAAAGGCGCGGTAGAACCCTACATCGCCGCTCGTGACGCCTACATAAAATACCGCCGCGCCGGAGTTTTGCGCAGTCGGGTGCAATGGTAGACTAGAGCGTTAAAAAGAAGACTCGCCCCACACTTTGTACGAATAAGCAAGTACAAAGTGTGGGGCTTTTTTATTTGTACAAGCCGTACTTGTTGCCATGCTCTCGTGGAAGAGGATCATTGACGGAGAGCGTTTTATTCGTATAGTTTTGGAGTCATAAAAAGAGACTCTAAGGGGAAAAAAGCATGATCCGAACCATTGTCAAAATAGATAAAGAACGCTGTACTGGGTGTGGTTTGTGTGTAACAGCCTGTCATGAAGGAGCTATTGCCCTTGTAGAGGGCAAGGCTGTGCTTCTGCGGGATGATTATTGCGATGGCTTAGGGGACTGTTTGCCGGTCTGCCCTGCCGGAGCCATCAGCTTTGAACAGCGAGACACTGTAGCTTACGACGAGGACGCTGTAAAAAAACGGCAACAGGCTTCACAACAGGCGCCACTTGAATGCGGTTGCCCCGGTTCACACAGCCGTCTCCTTGAGCCTATCCCTGCCAAGCAGTCAAAAAAGCAAGTAACTGAAGCACGAGACGTCTCGACTTGTCTGCGTCAGTGGCCTGTGCAGCTTCGGCTTGCACCTGTAGAAGCGGCCTATTTCAACGGAGCAGATCTGCTGTTGTCCGCAGATTGTGCCGCGTATGCCTGTGGGGACTTTCATAAGCGCTTTATGTGCGGACGTATCACACTCATTGCTTGTCCAAAATTGGATACTGACGATCAAGCTGGCAAACTAAAAGCCATTTTGCAGATGAACACCATAAAGAGTCTGACGGTAACACGCATGGAAGTTCCTTGTTGCAGTGGACTGGAACAGGCTGCACGCGCTGCATTGCTGGCATCGGGAAAAGATATTCCGCTCAAAGTGGTTGTTATCACCCCAGATGGCAGGATTCAAACCGACGCGGCTAGAAGCCTCTCATAAGCGCAACCGCAACAGCCAGACATGTGGCGCAACCGCCGCAACACAGCGTGGATTCCGGGGAAAAACCGCAGCAAGAGCAACGTGGCGTTTTTCCCCGGAATGACAACCGTGCTTATGGGGTGACGGTCTGCTCTTCTGTAGCTTTGAGGAGCCACAACTCTGCGGGGGTGTAGAGGATGTGGTCGGCGCCTGCGGTTTGGAGTTCTTTTGCACCCCGGAAGCCCCAGTCAGCGCCTACCGCGATCATCCCTGCGTTTTTTGCGGTTTGCATATCAACGTTGCTGTCACCCACAAAGGCGATGCTTGCCGGTTCCATGTGCAGTGCCCGCGCACTGTTGAGGGCACCTGTCGGGTCTGGTTTGTGCGGCAGATCCGGTTGCGCACCCTGAATGTGCTTGAAGGGTTTGCTGGGAAAGAAGAAATCCAGCATCCGCAACGTCCATTCGTGGGGTTTGTTGGTGACAACGCCAAGCGGGATGTCTTGTTCACCGAGCGCAAGGATGAGTTCCGGGATACCCGGATAGGGTTTTGTATGCACAGCCCAGTCGCGGGCGTAGTTGTCGCCAGTGGCTTTTTGCAAGGCCGCCAAGTTCGCCTGTCCTATCCGCATGGCCTCGCCTTCGGGTAAGGCGCGGCAGACCAGTTTTTCCAGCCCACTCCCCACAAATTGTTGATACGCCGCCACCGGATGGCGCGGATAGCCCGCCGCCTCAAGTGCGGCGTTGGTCGCGTCTGCCAGATCTTCAAGACTGTTCAGAAGGGTTCCGTCCAGATCAAACAGGACGGCGTGAAACAGAAGTTTGTTCATGATGTTGCCTTTGGTGTGACGAGGCGCGGGCCTCTGATTACTTTTTGTAATGAAGGCGTACAGGATGTAATGCCTTTCGTGTTGTCTTGAAACTCTAACAGCAGCATATTCCACATGTAAATACTTGGCACAATCTTTGTTAGGAAGAACCATAGACGGCGTGCCCAACGACCGCCGAAGGAGCTTGCTATGGACTGGTATGATGGGGTTGGCCTGTGCTGTGCGGTGGGGCTTTTTGTGTACATGCTCTACGCGCTTTTCCGTCCTGAACACTTTTAGCGCATTTTCACCGTTTCACCGTGAGGCTCACATGACACTTCGAGATCTTCTTCAATTTGCGCTGTTTCTGGGGTTGCTGGCAACGGTCAGTCCGGTGCTGGGGCACTATATGCACCGGGTTCTTTCTGGCGAGAGAACGTGGCTCTGGCGCTGTTTTGGCGCTGTGGAGCGTGGCATCTATGCGGCTTCCGGGATTCATCCTGAACAGGAGCAGACATGGAAAGGGTACGCCGGGAGCCTGCTGGCCTTTACGGTTGCGGGCTTTGCCCTGACGATGGGGGTGCTGCTGTTTCAGGACAGATTGCCGCTCAATCCACAACACGTTGCCGGGATGTCGTGGCATCTGGCCTTCAATACTGCGGCGAGTTTTGTGACCAACACCAACTGGCAGTCCTACGCTGGGGAAACCACGGTCAGTCATTTTTCCCAGATGGTGGGATTGACGTACCAGAATTTTGTGTCCGCAGCCGTGGGCATTGCGGCCTGTACGGCGATCATTCGTGGCATCACCCGCAATGAAGCGCAGACCATCGGCAATTTCTGGGCGGATCTTGTGCGCGTTACGCTGTATGTGCTGTTGCCGCTCAGTATCCTGTTCTCCGTGTTTTTGATGTGGCAAGGAGTGGTGCAGACGTTTGTGAGCGGTGTGAGCGCGACCACACTTGAAGGCGAAACGCAGTTTCTGGCGCTAGGCCCGGCAGCTTCGCAGGTCGCTATCAAGCTGCTCGGCACCAACGGCGGCGGCTTCTTCAACGTGAACGGCGCGCATCCTTTTGAGAACCCTACGGCGCTGTCAAGTTTTGTACAAGCCCTGTCCATTTTTCTGATTCCCAGTGCGCTGGTTTTCATGCTCGGCGCGGCGGTCAAGAATCGCCGTCATGCGTGGACAATCTGGTGTGTCATGGCTGTTGTCTTTGTGGCGGGTGTGTGCGCTCTCCTGTGGGCGGAAACGTCCGGGACACCTCTTTTACACAAGATCGCGGGTGTTGTTCCCAATCTTGAAGGCAAGGAAGTGCGCTTCGGTCTGTTTGGAACCTCCCTGTTCTCTACGGTGACAACAGACGCCTCGTGCGGTGCCGTCAACGCCATGCACGCGAGTTTTACGCCGCTTGGGGGGATGGTGCTCTTAGTCAACATGCTGCTGGGTGAACTCGTGTTCGGCGGCGTGGGTTCCGGGTTGTACGGGATGCTGCTGTTTATCCTGCTGACGGTGTTCATCGCCGGACTCATGGTCGGACGCACCCCAGACTACCTTGGCAAGCGCATTGAAGGCCGCGAAATCACCTGGGTCATGGTGGCTCTGCTGGTCGCAGCCATGCCGATTCTGTGTCTTTCTGGCTGGGCCGCTGTTTCCGACTGGGGGACAGGCGCACTTCTCAATCACGGCGCGCACGGGCTTTCTGAAATCTTCTACGCCTACACCTCCGCTACGCAGAACAACGGGAGCGCCTTTGCCGGGTTTTCTGCCAACGCGCCCATCCCAAACGTCACCCTTGGGCTTGCCATGCTCGTGGGTCGGTTTGGCATCATGCTGGCACTGTTAGCCATGAGCGGATCACTTGTCACGCGCAAGACAAGGCCTGTTTCTGACTCTTCTTTTCCGGTGGAAGGCCTGACCTTTGGGGTGTTGCTGCTTGGTATCATCGTCATTGTCGGCGCGCTGACCTACTTGCCTGCTTTGTCACTCGGCCCTGTTGTTGAGCATTTCCAGATGCTTGACGGTCAACTTTTTTAGTAAGGAGTTTTCCATGCGTCACAGTAGAGCGCACAACAACACGACATCCCTGTACAGTCGGGCGGTTTTCGATGCTTTTTGTAAGCTCGATCCACGGGTACTGGTACGCAATCCAGTGCTGTTTGTGGTTGGCGTCGGGAGTGTGCTGACGACAGTTGCGTTTGGCAACAATCTCATGACCGGCACCCCTGCGGGCTTCAGTGGACACATCACCCTGTGGCTCTGGTTCACCATCCTTTTTGCCAACTTCGCAGAAGCCCTTGCGGAGGGACGCGGCAAGGCGCAAGCAGACACCTTGCGCAGTGCCAAGAGCGACACCCTTGCGTACCGCTTGCTTCCCAACGGTGACACTGAAGAAGTTTCGGCGTCTTGTCTGGCGTTGGGGGATCGCGTTGTGGTCAAGGCCGGACAGATGATTCCTTCTGACGGTACGGTGGTTGAGGGTGCCGCTGCGGTGGATGAGTCTGCTATTACCGGAGAATCAGCACCCGTCATTCGAGAATCCGGCGGCGATCGAAGCGCGGTCACAGGTGGCACGTCGGTGCTGTCTGACCGCATTGTGGTGCGTGTGACGCAAGAACCCGGTAAATCCTTTCTTGACCGCATGATCGCGCTGGTGGAAGGCGCCGAGCGGCAGAAGACACCGAACGAGATCGCGCTCAATGTCTTGCTTGCGGGTCTGACGCTCATTTTTTTGCTGGTGGTTGTCACCCTGAAGCCGCTTGCGCTGTATCACAACACGTCGATAGACATTGTGGTGCTGGTGGCGTTGCTTGTCTGCCTCATTCCCACCACCATCAGCGGCCTGCTCGCGGCTATCGGCATTGCCGGGATGGATCGGCTGTTGCAGCGCAACGTCCTTGCCTTGTCAGGGCGTGCGGTGGAAGCGGCTGGGGATGTGGATGTGTTGTTGCTCGACAAGACCGGCACCATCACGCTGGGCAACCGTATGGCCTCGGATTTTTTGCCTCTACCCGGCGTGACGCCTGAAGAACTCGCGCACGCCGCGCTCATGGCCTCAGCAGGAGACGAAACCCCAGAAGGACGGTCTGTTGTCGCGCTTGCCAGAGCGCGTGGGGTGGCGTCTGAAATCGGGCAGCTCCCAGAGGGCGCGAAGCTGGTTCCCTTCACGGCTGAAACCCGCATGAGTGGCGTCAATCTGCCTTTGCCCACTGGAGCTGTTGAAGAACTCCGCAAGGGCGCGACAGACGCGGTGCTTGCCTTTGTCAGCGGTGCGCACGAGTGCCGTGAGGCGCTGAAGGCGCTTGTTGATCCTGTTGCCAGCAGTGGGGGAACGCCGCTGGTGGTTGCCTCGCGCACACGCGGCGTTCTGGGCGTGATTCACCTCAAGGATGTTGTCAAGCCGGGGATGCGGGATCGCTTTGATCGCATTCGGGCGATGGGCATTCGTACCATCATGATCACAGGTGACAACCGCCTCACCGCCGCCGCCATTGCCAAAGAAGCGGGTGTGGATGACTTTCTTGCAGAAGCAAGACCCGAAGACAAGCTCCGTCTCATTGTCGATCTGCAAAAGGAAGGGCGGCTGGTGGCGATGTCTGGCGACGGCACCAACGATGCTCCAGCACTGGCAAAGTCCGACGTAGGGCTTGTCATGAACACGGGTACGCAAGCAGCGCGTGAAGCCGGAAACATGATTGATCTTGATTCTGACCCCACCAAGCTCATTGAGATTGTGGAGATCGGCAAGCAGTTGCTCATCACACGCGGCGCCATGACAACCTTTAGCCTTGCCAACGACGTGGCGAAGTATTTTGCCATCATTCCGGCGCTCTTCATGGTATCGCTCCCGCAGCTTGGGTGCCTCAACATCATGGGACTGTCCACGCCGGAAAGCGCGATCCTCTCCGCTGTCATCTTCAACGCGCTGATCATTGTCCTGCTCATCCCGCTGGCGCTCAAGGGTGTACACTACCGCCCGCGTTCCACAGCCGCTGTACTGCGCAAGAATCTGCTCGTCTACGGCCTTGGCGGACTCATCACCCCTTTCATCGGCATCAAGCTCATCGACATGGTGATCACCATGCTGGGCTGGGCGTAGAAAAGCCTTTCTGCAGAAAGCTGTCCATGTGTGTATAAGAATGTAAGGA
>JAVVPW010000028.1:0-15922 GCA_036655575.1 Bilophila sp. | reverse complement strand
TTCAGGTTACGCGCAAGGATACCGTTTGCTGAGGTACCGTCTGGACGCAAAAAATCTTTGCAACCGTTGTGAGGCGACAAGCCGCCACAAGCCCAGAGTCTGAGAAAAACACGCCGGGTCAAGGGGGCGCTTGCCCCCTTGCGGGATGCAAGGGCAGCGCCCTTGCTGGGGTGCAGGGGCAACGCCCCTGCCCTGCCTTGCCCCTGCCCCTGCGCATGACATTTTTACCCATAGAAGCTATGCAAATACGTTCGGTTTTGTTTATCATGGGAGTTCTGCTAGCGTGCATTGGTGCGTCGCTCCTGTTGCCGTTGTGGGTTTCCTTCTGGTATGCCGATGGTGCCTTTATGGGCGTCCTCGCCTCGCTTGCGATTGTGACTGGTGGCGGGCTTGCGCTTGCCTACTCCAATCGCTCGGAAAAACTCTTGAACCTGACGGTTCGAGACGGGCTTGCTGTGGTGGGTGTCTGCTGGATCGCCGCGAGTTTTGCTGGTGGCCTGCCCTTTGTTTTGACCTCGCACGCTTCCATCACCAACGCTGTTTTTGAAGCCGCATCCGGGTTCACCACCACAGGTGCCACCATTTTTGGTGACGTGGAGGCTCTGCCCAAAAGCCTGCTCATGTGGCGAAGCCTGACCCACTGGCTCGGCGGTCTGGGGATCATCGTGCTTTCACTCGTCATTCTGCCCTTGCTCGGCGTGGGCGGAATGCAGCTCTACAAGGCCGAAGTCACAGGCCCTACACCCGACAAGCTCACCCCCAGAATGCACGACACCGCGTCCATGCTGTGGAAAGTGTATTGCCTGATGACAGCCGTACAGACTGTGCTCCTCTTTTTCGCGGGTATGGACTGGTTCGATGCCCTGAATCACACCTTTGCCACCGTCGCAACCGGCGGCTTTTCAACCCGCAACGCTTCTATCGCCGCGTTTCCAAGCCCTGTTATTCAATGGATCATCATTGTCTTCATGTTTCTTGCAGGTATCAACTTTGCATTACACTACCATTTCCTGTGCGGAAGAGGCAGTATCTACTACAAAGATAAAGAATGTGTGTCCTACACCGCGCTGCTTGGCGGCGGGTCTGCAATCATTGCGGTGACGCTGGTTGTTGCGGGTCTGTTTTCAGCAAACACGCTTGCAGAGCTGGAACACGTTGTCCGCGCTTCTGTCTTTCAGCTTGTTTCCTTGTGTACAACCACAGGCTTTGTCTCCGAAAACTACAGCTCGTGGCCACCGCTTGTCCTGTGCATCTTCCTTTTCTTCATGTTCATGGGTGGTTGCGCTGGCTCTACCAGCGGCGGCATCAAAACCATGCGCTTTGCCATTCTGATGCGCATGGCCTATCAAGAAATCTTCCGCTTGCTGCATCCGCATTCTGTGCGGCATATCAAGCTCGGCGGGCGTACCATCTTTCCTGAAGTCATCTCTGGGGTCATTGGCTTTTTGTTGCTCTATATGATTGTCCTGACGCTGTGTACCGCCCTGCTCACCACCCAGGACATGGATCTGCTCTCTGCCTTCACCGCCAGCCTGACGTGCCTGTCAAACGTTGGCCCCGGACTTGGCTCGGTTGGCCCTGTGGACAACTTTGACCACCTGACAACCCTTGCCAAATGGTTGCTGACACTGTGTATGCTGCTGGGACGACTGGAGATTTACGCCATCATCGTGCTGTTTGTTCCTGAATTCTGGAGGAAGTAACACCCGAACATCAAAAAAGTTCTACTCTTGCATCCGGTCGGAAATTCGGTCATGATTCAAGAACGTACCAACTCCATACACAACATCAGGAATCATAATGTACAAAGCATCGACAGGTGTTGCCCCGGAAGGGCTTCCGTTTATTTTGCTGCTTGCGCTCACAGCGCTGACCTTTGCGGCGTTGCGTTGCTGGCCTGTGGCCTTGGTGTTTCTGGGTCTGACGTGGTTTGCCGGGCATTTTTTCCGCGATCCTGAACGGGTGGTGCCGTCTAAAGCCGACGTTGCCGTGAGTCCTGCTGACGGAAAAGTCGTTCGCGTGGAACCGCGCAAAGATCCCATCACCGGTGAAAGTCGCGCTTGCATCAGCATTTTTATGAATGTTTTCAACGTGCATGTGAACCGTTCGCCTGTAGCCTGCCATGTGGAAAGCATCCGCTATTTTCCGGGCGCGTTTTTCAATGCCGCGCTCGACAAGGCGTCTTCTGACAACGAGCGTTGCGCCTACTTGTTGCGTGACCGTGAAGAACGCCCGTGGGTCATGGTGCAGATCGCGGGACTCATTGCCCGGCGCATCGTGTGTCGGGTTGCAGAAGGTGATCCGCTCGGAAGAGGCGAACGCTACGGCATGATTCGCTTTGGGTCGCGGGTTGACCTCTATCTTCCTCCTGACTATAGTGCAGTTGTTGCCGTCGGGGACAAGGTCACGGCGGGCGAAAGCATTCTCGCACAGAAATATCAGGCATGAGGCGGCCTTTTCAGCCTTCAACTCCTCTTGAGACAGACACTACCCCTTGAGGCGAACAGAGCCGGGATCTGACTCCCTAGTTCCACAGGTGCATGATATGCAAGAAGAAAAACCCGTTCGGCGTGGTGTGTACATCCTTCCGAATCTTTTTACCACAGCAAGCCTTTTCACTGGCTTTTTCGGTATGATCCTTGCGGTGCAAGGCAACATCGAAGGTTGCGCCCTCGCCATTTTGTTCAGCGCCCTTATGGACGGGCTGGATGGCAAAGTCGCACGGCTCACCAATACCGCCAGTGAATTTGGTATTCAGTTCGACTCCCTCGCTGATCTGGTCGCCTTTGGCGTTGCTCCGGCCTTCATGGCCTGGATGTGGGTGCTCAACGGGTATGGCAGGCTTGGTATCGGCGTCGCGTTTCTCTTTGTGGCCTGTACCGCGTTGCGGCTGGCCCGCTTCAACGTCTCCACTGCCGTCATCAGCAAGCGCTTTTTCATCGGACTCCCCAGTCCGGCGGGGGGGTGTGCGCTGGCGATGTTTGTGTTGTTCAGCCCCTATATGGGCGGCTGGCTGGAATCCAAAGTGCCGTTTTTGGCGCTGTGTGTGACGTTTATCCTGCCTTTGCTCATGGTGAGCCGGGTGCGCTACTTTTCGTTCAAGGAATACGGGTTCATCAAGACCCATACCTTCAGCTCGATGGTCACAGCGCTCCTCATTTTCGTGCTCATTCTCTCTGAACCTCGCGTCATTGGGTTTACCCTTGGCGTGATCTATCTCCTATCTGGCCCCATCTATACCTTTATCATTCTGCCCCGCCGCAACCGGCTGCTCCTTGGGAGCCTTACGCAGAATTGACAACGGCTGTCGCTTTGATCCGGGGGAGGGAAGGGAACCTGATGCAAGCGGTTCCCTTTTCTCCCCTTCCTGTATACAAGGAGTCTCCCATGTCCAATCGCGTCATTGTTTTTGACACCACTCTGCGTGACGGCGAACAATCGCCCGGCGCGACCATGAACCTTCAAGAAAAACTTCGCATGGCGCGACAGATGGAAATTCTGGGAATCGACGTTCTTGAAGCTGGTTTTCCGGCTTCGAGTGTCGGCGATTTTGAATCTGTCCATGCCATCGCCAACGCCGTCAAGGGAATGCAGGTTGCCGCACTCGCTCGCGCCTCAGAAGGCGATATTGACCGCGCATGGGGTGCCTTGAACGGTGCAGAAGACCCGCGCATCCACCTGTTTCTTGCCACTTCGCCCATCCATATGGAGTACAAGCTGCGCAAGACCCCGGATGAAGTGGTGGATCTGACAGCGCGTGCGGTGCGTCATGCCGCACGCTACACCACCAACGTGGAATTTTCTGCTGAAGACGCCTCGCGTTCGGACAAAGATTTTCTGGTGCGGGTGTTCACCGCCGCCATTGACGCTGGCGCCACCACCATCAACATTCCAGACACCGTGGGCTATGCCCAGCCTGTGGAATACGGCGAACGCATCCGCTACATCATCGAACACACGCCAAACGCCCACAAGGCCATCTTCAGTGTGCATTGCCACAACGATCTGGGGCTGGCTGTAGCCAACACGCTGAACGCATTGCAAAACGGCGCACGGCAGGCCGAAATGACGCTTTCAGGCATTGGCGAACGTGCGGGCAACACGGCGCTGGAAGAAGTGGTCATGGCGTTGCGGACACGCGCTGATTATTACGGTGGTCTTGAGACAAACATCCAGAGCGAACAACTCTTCCCCTCCTGCCGCCTGCTTTCGCTCATCATCGGGCGCCCCATTCCACCGAACAAGGCCGTTGTCGGCGGCAATGCCTTTGCGCATGAGTCTGGCATCCATCAAGATGGGATGCTCAAGAATCGTGAAACCTATGAAATCATGACCCCCCAATCCATCGGACGGATCGCCACAGACCTCGTCATCGGCAAGCATTCAGGGCGCAACGCGGTGCGCACCCGTCTTGAACAGCTTGGCTACCGACTGGAAGACGAGCAAGTCAACGTGGTGTTCGCGGCGGTCAAGGAACTGGCGGACAAGAAAGCCTCGGTACACGATGAAGATCTGGAAGCGCTGGTCTTTTCTGAAGTCTACCGCATCCCGGATCGCTACCGGCTCATCAACGCCAGTGTGCAAACAACCATGGCGGGGATGCCGTCTACAGCGGCTGTTGTCCTCATGGCAAGTGGTGAAGAGATGCGCCGGGCGGGATTTGGTGCTGGGCCTATTGACGCGACATTCAATGTCATTTCACAGCTTGTGAGCCGTGCTCCTGACCTTGAACAGTTCAGCATCAACGCCATCACCGGTGGTACCGACGCGCTTGGCGAAGTCACTGTCCGCATCCGCGAAGGCAACCGCAACGCCACCGGACGCGGCTCTGACCCGGACATCATCATTGCCAGCGCCAAGGCCTACATCGACGCCCTCAACCGCCTCGATCACAAAGAACAGGAAGGCAACCGTGCGGTTCCGCCGGTTTGCCTGTAACATCTGTAAGCGTTGACTGTCGCAGTTGACATCTGGAATTTTGAACGAACGTATGGTGTAACCTTTTTATTTTTTGGGAGACGGTTTCATGGCCTACACTCTGGCACAAAAAATCCTTCAGGCGCATACGGATGAAGTTGTCCGCGAAGCCGGGCAGATCGTCAATTGCAACCTTTCCGGCGTGCTTGCCAACGACATCACCAGCCCCTTGTCCATCAAGTCCTTTCGAGAAATGGGCGCAAAGAATGTTTTTGATAAAGACCGCGTCTTTCTGGTGATGGATCACTTCACCCCGCAAAAGGACATCGACTCTGCCAATCAGGTGATCGTGAGCCGTACCTTTGCCGCAGAAATGGGCATCACGCATTACTATGAAGGCGGCGACTGTGGCGTAGAGCACGCCCTGCTCCCTGAGCTAGGCCTTGTTGGCCCAGGCGACCTCATCATCGGTGCGGACAGCCACACTTGTACTTACGGCGGTCTGGGTGCGTTTGCCACGGGGCTTGGTTCCACAGACGTTGCCGCTGGCATGGCGCTTGGCACCTTGTGGTTCAAGGTGCCGCCGACCGTGCGGGTAGAGTTTAACGGTGTTTTGCCGCAGTGGGTGCGCGCCAAGGATCTGATTTTGCGCCTCATCGGTTCCATCGGCGTGGACGGTGCGCTGTACAAAGCGCTGGAATTTGGCGGAAGCACCATTGACGCGCTGGAGATTGAAGGGCGGCTGTGCATGGCCAACATGGCGATTGAAGCGGGTGGCAAATGCGGTCTGTTCCCGTCAGACGCGAAGACGCTTGCCTATTGTGCCGAGCACAACCGCGCTGACGCCAAAATCATTGTGCCAGACGCTGGCGCAACGTATGAACGAACCGTACAGTTCGACGTGTCAGGCATGGAACCGCAAGTCGCCTGTCCGCATCTGCCGGAGAACGTCAAGCCTGTTTCTGAAGTGAAGGATGTGACCGTCAATCAGGTGGTCATCGGCTCTTGTACCAACGGTCGCCTTTCCGACATGCGCGACGCAGCCATGGTGCTCAAGGGTCGCAAAGTCGCTAAGGGCGTGCGCTGCATCGTGCTCCCGGCAACCCCCGGCATCTGGAAACAGGCGATGAAAGAAGGTCTGTTTGAGATCTTTACGGACGCCGGGTGCATCGTTGGCCCGCCCACATGCGGCCCGTGCCTCGGCGGACACATGGGCATTCTTGGCGACGGCGAACGCTGTATCTCCACCACCAACCGCAATTTCAGAGGACGCATGGGGAGTCTTGAAGCAGAAGTCTACCTCGCAAGCCCCTGCGTTGCCGCAGCCTCCGCTGTAAGCGGCATCATCACAAGCCCTGCTGCGCTCTAGACGGAAAGGCTCTCGTGCTTCCAGATGCACACTTCGTCTATGGCTTTCTTGGAATACAGACCTTGAACAAGACAGGAGATACCCCATATGCCATTTACCGGTAGATCACATAAGGTAGGGGAACACATTGATACTGACGCCATCATTCCGGCGCGGTTTCTCGTCACCACAGACGCCAAGAAACTTGGTGAGCACTGTATGGAAGGACTTGAACCTTGCTGGGTAAAGCGGGTTCAGGAAGGCGACATCATTGTGGCAGAACGCAACTTCGGTTGCGGCTCGTCACGCGAACACGCGCCTCTCGCTATTCTCGGCGCGGGAATGAAAGTGGTCATAGCGCACAGTTTCGCCCGGATTTTCTACCGCAATGCCTTTAACATGGGGCTGTTGCTGCTGGAAATCGGTGAAGATGTCAAAAAGATCAAGGACGGCGACAAGCTCGAAGTCGATGCAAAAGCCGGAACCATCAAAAACGTCACCACAGGCGAAACCATCACCGTGCCGCCGCTCTCCCCGGTGATGCAAAACCTCCTCGACAAAGGCGGCCTCATCCCCTACGTCAGCGAACAGCTTGAAAAAATGAACTAACCTACGCAGGGGTGCCCCTGTACCCCCTCGTTTAGCTTGTCTCTAAAAAACGCGGCTTGGAGCTTTTTCAAAATGAAAAGACTCCAAGCCGCTTTTTTTTGCTTCCAGCCAAACCCCATGACCGGGTCAAGGGAGGCTCCTTGTAAAAGGGAGCACCCTTCGCCGGAGGTCTTGCTTTCGGCTATAAATCGAGCTTGTTTTTGATGATTGAGCGGACGCGCTTGGTCAGGGTTGGGAGGTCTGGCTTTGAGATCTGGTCGTCAGCGCCCACAGCCTGCCCCTTGTGACGCAAGGCGTCGGTGATGAGAGAAGAGAACAGCACAACCGGAATCCTGCCGAGCACGGGGTCGTTCTTGATGGCGCGTGTCAGGGCGTGTCCGTCCATTTCGGGCATTTCGATGTCCGAAATGATCAGGTGTACCTTGTCGGTAATGGGCTTGTGTTCGGCTTCGGCGTCACGCTTCCAGATCGTCAGCACGTCCCATGCTTCCTTGCCACTGCCGGTGCGCGTGACGCGGTACCCCACCCGTTCGAGCGAAGAACTGATCATATTGCGGATGGAAGAAGAATCGTCGGCAATGAGAATATGAAAATTGTGGGCGTCTGGAACATGCGAGTCTTCGTTTTCCTCGGACTTCTGACAGATGGTGTTCATGTTCAGATTGCCGTCCATGGAGGTGATGATTTTCTCCATGTCCAGAATGAACAAAATACGATCTTCAAACCGGATCACGCCGGTGATGCTTTCATTGCTGTAGGCTTGAACATGTTTTCCGGGCGCTTCCACCTGACTCCAGCTGAGACGGTGGATACGAGTGACACCAGACACAAGAAACGCTGTCACAACGCCACTGAATTCAGACACGATGACTTTCTGAGCGTCATCTGGAGCCAAGCCTTTGCCGAGCCAGCGCGCCAGATCCACAAGCGGCAAAACCCGCCCCCGCAGATTGAACGTGCCAAGGACAGCAGGATGGTGTTTGCTCGGAATCCCGGTAATGGTAGGCCTGCGAATGATTTCAAGGACTTTGGCAACGTTCATGCCATAGTATCCTTGATACGCTGTTCCGTCCGACAGGACTTCCTCGATATAAAACTCGATTATTTCCAGCTCGTTTGACCCGGATTCCAGCAGTATATTGTTCTGGCTCATGCGTGGCCCCCTCTTTTTTGCCTGTCCGAGAGTATAATCAATTGTTAGACATTGCAAGGAGCAAGCACAGAATCCTCACAACTTCCGCTAGAGCCTTTTCACTGTAAAAACGCTCTAGAACCATCACAACACTCAGGCGTCTCGTGGCGTGTCTACCGTGTTTTCCTCAGAAGCTGGCAAGCCCGAAGTGCCTTTGTATTTGGTGATGTCAAAGCAACACATGAGCACAACGTGTTCCGGCTCCTGCCAAGACATCAGTGAGGCTGTGATGTCAAGCTCGATTCCCATCTGGATGTTGTGGATTTCACGGCTACAGATCGGATTTTTTAGCGAAAGTTCGAGCATGGGACAGTCAGAGCAGGGAGCCGTCTTGTTACGCAAGACCTGATAGCACAGGGAACCTTCCACAGCCGAGCTGTTGTCCTTTGTCTTCTGATTGAGGAACAAAATTTCATAGGTCTTCGGATCGACAACGTAGACCCAGAGCGTCTGGTTGTTGATAACAGACTGGAACATGGACAACGTCTTCTTCAAGCGTTCGTATGTCCGCATCTTGAGGATGAACAGACCAAGTATTTTGGCAATAAGCGCGAGAGAGTCCACTTCAGGCTTTGTCCACAAGCGCTTTTCATTGCATTCATCAAAGCCGATAAAGCCCTTGAAACAGTTTTCTTCTCGAAAGCTGCACTGCAAGGTGGAACAAATGCCCTGTTGTTCAAAAAAGTGCGTCAACGATGTTTCCAGCTTGCTGGTATCAGGACAGTAGAAAATCCCATCTTCACTGAACAAGGAAGAGTAGCGAAAATTTTTCTCAAGCGGGATGTTCTGCAAGCGTTCTTTCTGAGGGGAGATGCCTTCTGCGCACCATTCGTGGGTGTTGTTGAACGCAACTCCGTCAAGAGCTTTTTCAAAGACGTATACGCGGCTGACGTTGTACTGCTTGCCCACAAACTGTAGCGTAAAGGAGATGGCTGTGAACAGGTCTCGCGCCTCACACAACGCTTCAAGAATGCGTGCCGGAAGCTCTGCGGTGTATTCTCGCACGAGACGTGGGTGTACCGTCTGTCTTTGCAAAGACACACCCGGCAAGTCGTTCGCCACCAGACAAAAATCTGTATCCATGTTGTAGAATGAAAACTGGTTTTTGCCCTTTTCTTTGGACTTGTAGAGCGCACAGTCCGCGCCCTTGAACAATTCGTTGAAGGAGATTCCATCCTTCGGATACATGGCGATCCCGATGCTACAAGAAATGCTGTAGCTCTGCGTGTCTCCAGTAAAGGTGTTGTGGAGCGCCTCACAAATCGCATTGGCGCTCTTGACCACAAAACTTTCCAGCGGCATTTTCTTGAGGAAAACCATAAACTCGTCGCCACCGATCCGCCCCACCACATCTGAAGAACGGAACAGATGCTGAATGTCGGAAGAAATAGAGGAAAGCACCGTGTCCCCGAACATATGCCCAAGGTTGTCGTTGATAGACTTGAAGTTATCCACGTCTATAACCATGAGCGCGGACACCTCATTCTTGCCCTCTCCTGCAAGGTAGTCAGAGATCAGCGCCTTGGTCGCACCCTTGTTGTAGAGTCCGGTGAGGGTGTCTCGCTGTGCCCGTTCTGTCAGCTCTTCTTGTTCCTTCTTGGCGGTGTCGATGTCAAAAATCTTGCCGAGAATCTTGACAAGGGTACCGTCCTTGTCTTTCACCACCGTGGCGATGTTGCGGCACCAGATGTACTCGCCAGTGATGACCTTCACCCGGTATTCGCATTCGGCATTCTGGGTACCAGTCATGAGTTTTTCGAGCATCCCGTACAGGGCTTGCTTGTCTTCCTCAAAAACAACATCCGAACCCTGAAGTTTGAAAACCACCTCGCTCTGTCCAAAGGGATAGCCAAAGCGCTCTTCCCAACGAGGAGAGACATACACGCTGTCGTTTTTGATGTCGTATTCATACACAATCGCGTCGGTCAGTTCAGAAAGCAGGCGGTAGCGCTCTTCGCTGATGTACAGGTTCTCCAGTGTGGCCTTGCGATCGGTGATGTCGATGAACACGCCGTCAATAACTTCATCCCCGTCCTTGTTTTTTGCCAGTCTGGCCTTGTAGTACACCCAGATGACCCTGCCGTCCTTGCGGATAAGGCGGTATTCCGTCTCAAACACGGTTCCGCACGAGAACTGGTATTCTGATTCCTGCAACACCCGTTCTAAATCCTGCGGGTGTATGAGGCGCGCAAGGCGTTTTCCCTTCATGTTCATCAGCTCATCGCGGGTGTAGCCGATAAGTTCCAGATAGCCCTCACTCACATATTCCAGCAAGAAATCGCCTCTACGCCGACACCGGATAACCCCACCGGGAATGTTGGCGGTGAGGTTTTCCAATTCTTGCTTGCTGTCTTCGAGTTGCTGTCTGGCCTCGAACTGTCCTGAAATATCCACAAGGACAGAGTAAAACATGGATTCACCATGTTCTGGGAACACGAGCTGCCCTTTTTCCAAAATTCTGAGAACCTTTCCGCTCTTGCAGCGGAGTCGGTACAGCAGTTCAATGGTGTTGCCGGACTTGAGCTGTTCATCAACAGAGGCCTGCACCTCTTGGCGGTCATCCTCATAGATCATATTCTGGTATTTACCATCGAAGAGCGTTTCCAGTTCTTCATCCGTATAGCCTGTCAGCTCAAGAAACCCCGTGCTGTGGGCTTTCTTGGTGAACTGTGCGTCGTTGAGGCAACAAATGACGCCACCGGGGATGTTGTCCACAAGCAGCGCCAGTTCTTCTCGTGCCCGTGCAACAGCTCGTGCGCCCTTGCGGGCAACGTGAAAGATAAACCACATGAGCAACAGAATCGAGGCCGCCACAATGCCGCACAACAAAAACGTCATCCGGGCAATGAAAAACGGCTGGGCGTCGATGGCTCTACCGGGAACCGAAGACAGCAAGTACCAGTCGTTGACATTGAGTTTGCGGTAATCAAGGTGGTGTCGCTCTGTACCGCGAGTGTAGATCAGATGCCCGTCATTGCGGTCGCGCATGTCGTTGCGAAAGGCTTGGGTATCGCTCGCCAAAACCTGCGGTATCGTGTTCTGGATGTTGTCAAAATAATTGTTGCCCAGAATCTTTTCCCTGTCCCCACTCTGGAACAGGATGTTCCCATCGCAATCGAGAATATAGAGCACCCCCCGCCCTTCAAACGAGTCCGACTGGAGTTTTTCAAACAGGATGGCAGGGCTGAAGGTGAGACTCAAAACGCCCATGATCGTGTTGTCCCGAACAATAGGAACAGAAAAGATGAGACCGGGGACAGCACTAGACGCGGAGGTGCGCAGTGTTTTTTCACCACGCATTCCGGCCTGAAAAAAATCACAGGTGCTGTTGTTGGTAACGGTGCCGTCAACGTTGTAGGCGAGGCCGTCCGGTGTGATGATGGAAGCATCACGCAAGGACGGATACGCAACATGCTCCTCCAGCTCGTGCAGGGCATCAGCTATCTTGTCGTATCTGTTGATGGTGCTCTCAAGCGAATCAAGGAACAAAAAATTATTTTTGACGGTGCCTTCAATTTTATTCATGCGCTGCATGTTCAGCTCTGCCAAAAACATGGAGGACGTCTCGTTCAGCGTGCTTTGCAACAGCATCCAGAACTGAAAAAAAGAGAGCAGAACAACAAGGCCACACAGCACAGAAGGAAGCAGAATGCGGCGTCTGAAGCTAGCTTTTTTTGTGGCAAGATCATCAGTATTGATAAGCATTACAGAAGCCTCTCTCACACCGACTGTATCCATCTTGCCGGTTTCATCGACTGTTTATCCGAAAAAAGTATCCTGAAACCGCAAGACACCACACACTACAGGCCTGACAATGCTTCATCTTCTAACACATAACTTATGCTGACTCAATACCTGTTTCAAGACGAAGGCCTCCGGCGAGGCGAGGCGAGGAAGGAGAGGAGAGGCCGCCGGCGGGCAGAGGGGCTACCGCCCCTCTGTACTCCCTGTTCGGGGGGCATGATGCCCCCCGAACCCCCTCGGTTTTTTTACAACAAAGGATGTGTTAAGACACCAGTTCGATCAGCGTTCTTACGGCAAAGCCAGTGGCTCCGGCGGGGCAATTGGTGATTTTGCGGGTCACAAAGCCAGGGCCGGCAATATCAAGATGTGCCCAATGGATTTCTGGCGGGACAAACTGCTTCAGGAAGACTGCGGCGGCACACGCGCCACCTTCACGAGCGCCAGCGTTGGCAAAGTCGGCGGTTTCACTCTTGAGATTCTCAAAATACCGATCCCAGAGCGGCAGAGGCCAGAACGGTTCGCCCACGCATTCGCCATGATCCTTGATCCGCTGGGCAAGGGTCGCGTCCTGACAAAACAGGCCTGCAACATCATTCCCAAGCGCGACCACACAAGCGCCTGTCAGCGTTGCCACATCCACCAGCATGTCGGGCGTCCAGCGCTGAAGCGCGTAGGTCAGGGTATCGCAGAGCACAAGACGGCCTTCGGCATCGGTATTGACGATTTCAACAGTCTTGCCACTGAGCGTGGTGACGACATCACCGGGGCGTGTAGCGCGTGCATCGGGCATGTTTTCCGCACACGCAAGCAAGCCAATGACGCGACGCGGGGTTTCAAGCTGTCCGAGTGCCTCGAAAAGCCCCAGCACCGCCGCCGCGCCGCCCATGTCGCTCTTCATTTCCCACATCCCGGCTGCGGGCTTCAGACTGATACCGCCGCTGTCAAAGGTGATCCCTTTGCCAACGACAACGAGCGGCGCGTCCTCCGCATGTCCGGCAGGCGCGTGTTCGAGGACAATCAGGCGGGGATCATTGATTGATCCAGCGGCAACAGCGGCAAACGCGCCCATCCCCAGCCCCTCAATGTCCGCACGATCAAGAATTTCACACCGCATGTCGTGGCGGCGTGCCAGTTTCGAGGCTTCGTCAGCAAGCCTTTCCGGCGTGAGATGATTGGCTGGCGTGTTGGCAAGTTTGCGGGCAAGGAGCACCGCTTCCGCGTGCGTCTCACCCCGACGTGCCGCAAGACGGGGGCCATCCGGCACGGTCGCGTCACAAAAAAGCAATCCCAGCCAGCGCGGATCTGGTGCGACGTCACCCGTTCCCTCTGCCGCTTCGCTCTTTTTCACAGCCGACTTGAAAACGCGGTTGCGGTACAACCCAAGCAACGCACCGCAGACGACTTCTTCAATGATTCTCTCAACATCAGGCCCAGCTTCACAAAACCGCGCCAGCGAAGTGACCGGGATACCAAGGGTTTCGATGCCAAGTTCCCGACAACGGACAGCAGCAGCCCCAGCGGCTTTGCGCAGACCTTCAAGGCGTTCGGCAAAAGTGCCTGCGCCCTTCTTGCCCAGCCCCAGCACCAGCGCCCGTGAAAGTGGCATGGAAGGAGGGCCGTACAGCAAGGCTTGCTCGTCCTTCTTTCCGCGAAAATCCCGCAATCCCGGCGCGATCAGCAACCACGGGGCGCCTTCGCTCAGTTCCGGGCACGCGCTGTCAAGCGTTTCGCCTTCAAACAGAAACACCACCACAGCTCCCGCTGTCCACGCCGAACCACCACCAGCCTGAAATCGCAATTCCATTGATAACTCCTTTCGTTCTATGAGTAAGGGCGCTGCTTCGTTAGCGCTTTGCAAGGTTCATCTGCCGAGCGCGGGTTACGGCCAGCGTGTTGTCAGGGACATTTTTGGTGATGACAGAACCTGCGCCGATGAGGGCTTCGTTGCCCACGGTGACAGGAGCGACGAGCGAAGTGTTGCTTCCGATGAAGGCGTGTTCGCCGATGACGGTCTTGTGCTTGTGAACACCATCGTAGTTGCAGGTGATTGTACCCGCACCGACATTGGCGTGCGCACCGACTTCAGCATCACCCAAGTAGGTAAGGTGGTTGGCTTTTGCACCGACACCGAGGCGTGCTTTCTTCATTTCTACAAAATTGCCGACGTGTGAAGCCTGTTCCATGACCGCACCCGGTCGCAGGCGTGCGTACGGCCCGACAAGACAGCTCATGCCCACACTGGCTTCTTCAAGGTGCGAAAACGAATGGATGATCGCGCCTGCGGCAATCGTGGAATCGGCAATCCGGCAATGCGATTCGATGCAGGCATCCGCCGCAACGGTGGTGTGCCCGTACAGTTCGCACGGGCCAAAGAGTTCCGCACCCGGCTCTACCGTGACAAAAGGTCCGATGCGGATGCTCTCTGGCGCGTGCATAACCACACACGTTTCAAGAAGATTGTGTACGATAGACGCCCGCAGGAGTTCTTCTGAACGCGAAAGCTCGGCGGGGTTGTTGATGCCAAGCAAGGTGGGGTCGTCACCGCAATCAATGCCACGCACGCAGAGTTTGTCGTGGACAGCAAAACCGACAAGATCCGTGATGTAGAGTTCTCCACTCGCGGCGGACGGTTGCAGACGCGGGATGAGACGCGCCACCACGTCAAGATCAAGGGCATAGACACCCGCGTTTATTTCGTGCGGTTCTGTGCCGTGGATGGCGGGGTTGAAATCCTTCGCTTCCACAATCGCCGTCAGCTCGTTGTTGTGCCGGACAATGCGCCCGTAGGCTTCAGGTGAAGGCAAGGTCAGGGTGGCGACGGCAACAGCCGCGCCTTGCGTCTCTGCAATGAAGCGCTCTAGCGTGGCACGGGTGATGAGCGGGGTATCGCCGTTGACCACAAGCACCCGTTTCATCCCGGCGGCTTGCAGTTCGGACAAGGCAACCATGAGCGCATGGCCTGTACCGCGCTGTTCGGTCTGTTCGATGAAACGCATGGGGTGCTTTGCAAACGCCGCACGCACCATGTCCGCTTCGTGTCCGATAACCGTCCAGATCGCGTCACCAAAGAGAGAGCGTAGAGTACCAACGACATGCCCAAGCAAAGGTTCACCCAAAATGGTATGTAAAACTTTGGGCTTGCGGGTGTGCATTCGGGTACCCTTGCCTGCGGCGAGAATCAGGGCACACATGCCTTCGGGAAGGGAAAAATCTGACATACAAAAGCCTCGTTGAATGTAGCAGGCGAATAGGGAGCGCGTCCGACAAACGAAAAAAGGCCGTATGCCGCCGCGTTCTCTCTTCTACCCCACAAGCCCCGGACTTTACAAGTTCCCGCTCTGTAGCGCATATTGCAAGAGAAAGAGCCTCGCCGTGCGGGAACTGTTTTTTCCCGTGGTGCCACGCTGTGTTACCGTAGCAGAGGCGCACAACCCTTAGCATGGAACTGTCATGTCCTCACTTTCCCCTCAGTTGCCTTTTACAGATACCCCCGCCCTCGTCATTTTTTCCGGCGGACAGGATTCCACGACCTGCCTCGGCTGGGCGCTCAATCGTTTTGCAAAGGTCTTGACACTTGGATACGACTACGGACAGCGCCACCTTGTAGAAATGGACTGCCGCAAGCAGATTCTTGAGCTTGTACGGACATCCCCGACCTTGCCACCGGACTGGAAAACGCGACTTGGCGAAGACACGCTGCTTGAACTTGGTCTGTTCAATCAAATCGGCGAAACCGCCATGACGAGCGATATTGCCATCACAGCAAACGCGCAAGGCTTGCCCAACACCTTTGTGCCGGGGCGGAATCTGGTCTTTTTGATTGCAGCGGCGGCGCTGGCATGGCGCAAGGGCATTCGTCACATCATCATGGGGGTGTGCGAAACCGATTTTTCCGGCTATCCCGACTGCCGCGACGACACCATCAAGGCCATGCAGGTGGCGCTCAACCTCGGTATGGACGCACGCTTTATACTGCACACCCCGCTCATGTGGCTGAACAAGACGCAAACATGGGAACTCGCGCAGCAAGAAGGCCATGAAGACTTCGTCGAACTTGTCCGCACCGAAACCCACACCTGCTACCTCGGCGAACGCGGTGCTCTGCACCCATG
>JAVVPW010000027.1:0-15940 GCA_036655575.1 Bilophila sp. | reverse complement strand
TGGCGTGTGGCAAGATGAGGCAACACCCGGTGTAGACGCTGTGTTCCCGACCTGCCAGATGCAGCAGCATGGCGAGTGCTTCCTTGTTGTTCGCGGGTTTGCCGAGGATGACAGGGCCGCCTGGTTCGTGCAGCACCACAACCGTATCCGCACCAAGGACGACAGAGGCAGGCGCGTTTTCGTGCGAGATGACACGCGCAACGGCTTCTGCCTTGGCTTTGGCGGCGTGCATGACATAGACTTCGGGCACATCGTTTGCGCCAGCGGCAGGCTCTGCGCCGTCCACCACACGGATCGTGAAGTCGAGTCCCAACCCCGCCAGCAGCTCACGCCGTCGGGGAGAGGCAGAGGCCAGAACAAAAGGGAGAAGTGTCTGGAATACAGGCTGGTTGTTGTTTTTCATGCGTGGTTCCTGTACAGTACTGGTAAAAAGAGGGTGTTCGGAATACATTGCCTTGTCTGGGTACGGTGGTTAGTGTGTGGAAAAGGAGAATGAGAATACCATGTCGTCCTACCGCAAATTGAGTTCACGGCTCACGCAATTGCTAGGGCTTTTCTCCCGAAACGAAGACTGGCTGATTCTGGTCAATGCCGATCCAGACGCGATGGCGGCGGCGCTGGCACTGAAGCGCATCATGTCCCACCGTACCGGCAAGGTGCTCATCACGCGCATCAACGATATTTCACGCCCCGACAACCTCGCCATGATCCGCTACCTGCGCATTCCGCTTGTTCCGTGGAGCGTAGGCCTGAAGCCCTTTTTCCACCGTTTCGCGCTGGTGGATTCGCAACCGCACCACAATCCGGTGTTTCAGGACATACCCTTTTCGATTGTGATTGACCACCACCCTGTTGTGCCAGAACACCCCGTGCAGGCCGTGTACACCGACATCAGGCCGCAGTACGGTTCAACCAGCACCTTGTTTACAGAATACCTGCGGGGCTTGCACATCCGTCCGGGGATTCGGCTTGCTACGGCGTTGCAATACGGCATCCGCACCGACACAGCCAACTTTACCCGCAAATGCACCGAGCTTGACATGCGGGCGTATCAGTTTCTGGCAAAACACGCGGATACCGCCTTGCTCATCCGCATCAATCGCAGTGAATACCTCCCGGAATGGCTGACCTATTTCACCCGCGCCTTCACCTCCATGCACGAGTGCGGCAAGGGAACGTATGCCTTTCTCGGCAGTGTGGAAAACCCGGATATTCTCGTGGTGATCGCGGACTTTTTTACGCGAGTACACGGCTTGCGCTGGGTGGGCATTTGCGGGGTCTACAAGGAACAGGTGGTTGTGATCTTTCGTGGCGATGGGTTGACGGTTGACCTTGGCGCGTTTGCCTCGGCACGGCTGGGGGCGCTGGGTTTTGCCGGAGGGCACCGCGCTCTGGCGCGCGCTGAATTTCCCCTTGCTGCGGCGGAAGGGCGCAATATCGAAGTCTTTGTGTACCGCAAACTGCAAGCCGCTGGTGAAGGGCGCGCCGTTGCTTCCGTTGCACCCGCTGTTCCCGTAGTCCCTTCCCGGCCTGAAGGGGGTGTGTCATGAGTCCTTGCGGAGTGTGGCGAGTTGTTCCAGAAACGGGGCGAATTTGGTGTCGATGACAGCACCGGAGTCGCGTCCAAAGGAAGAGGTTGCGTAGTTGTCGGAGGTGAAAACCCGCATGATTACGGTCTGAGATCTGGCGATTTTTGCAAAATCCGCGTAAGTAGCGACAAAACTACGGCGGGAGCGAACAGGCGTACCAAGGCGTGTGGAGGTCTTGGTTGACCACGAAAGATCCGCATTCCGGGCATGGACAATGCGCTGTTCGGAGGTTCTGACGGTATCTGAACGGTCATGTGCGGTGCGTTTGCCAAGCGGCACCAGCTTTTGTATGCGTTGCCCATCCGCATTGAATTGCAGATCCGTGATGGCAACGTTTCCGGTGACGCTCACGGTGAAGACGACAAAATTCGGAGCAAGACTTTTCCAGTGAAAACCAAGGAGGTTGGCTTGTTCTGAAAGACTCCGCGCCGCAGATACCGGCGCTTGCACCACAACCACCGCGTTGTCGAAAGGATCGTTTGAGACAACGAGCGATGGCGTGGTGAGATCGGAGAACGCCGCACACCCAGACAGCAAAAGCACCCCAAGGAGCTGAAAACACACACGCATCACGGTCTCCTTTTTCAGAACGCCTTGCCGCTGGCTGGCTGGCCCTTACAGCAGAAAGTTTTTGACGCCAGTGAAAACAACCTGCGCGGCGATGGCGGCAAGGAGCAGAGCCGTGAGCTTGGAAAGCACCGCTAACCCCGTGCGTCCGAGGATGCGTTGCACATGGTCAGCCAGGAGCAACATGAGTGTGATGAGGATACAGGCCACGAGCAGCGCCGCCGTCCCTGTCAGGCGCTGGGTGAGTCCCTTGGCAGACGCACCAAGAACCATGAGGGTACCGATGCTTGCTGGCCCCATGCAGATGGGGATGGCAAGCGGGACAACGCTGATGTCCTCGTCCGGGCTGTCCGGGGTGTGCGATTCGCGCTGTTCGCCCATGAGCGTCACGGCAGTCATGAACAGCAATGATCCCGCACCGATGCGGAAGGCGTCCAGCGTGAATCCAAACACACTGAACAGCGATTCGCCGAAAAAGTAGAGCACTGTTCCGATAATGAAGACCGCCACACCCGTGCGCAACGCGGTGCGGCGTTTGCGGCGCGCACCATACGTTTGTGTGCCACTCAAAAAGGCACTGAGGGCGGCGGGCGGCGTCAGGAGCGCAAAAAGTTTGATGACGGCACTGAAAAATTCACCGATATTGAATTCCATACTGTTCTCCACGCACATTGAATGACCAGACAAGGGCGTCACCATACAGCGAAGTCGTATTTCTTCAAGAACTTTTTTTGCCACCGAGGAACCTGACCATGCAGCCATTGAACCCCTGTATCTGCACAACATTGTTCGATCTTTTCAAGACCGGCCCCGGCCCCTCCAGCTCGCATACCATTGGCCCCATGAAGGCTGGAAAGCATTTTTCGCAAACCTGCGCTACGTTGCCGCAAGAGCTCTTAAAGCAGGGAGCAACGATTCGGATACGGCTCTACGGCTCTTTGAGCGCCACCGGCATGGGACACGGCACCGATGCCGCTGTCGTTGCCGGGATTCTCGGTTTTGCCCCGGAAGACTGCCCTCCGGGACTGCTCCAGAAGCTGACCGGAAGCCCTGAAACCCGACATCCGGTGGATTTTGGCGGCGGCGAAGTGTTTTTGTCCCTCAAGGACGTGACGCACGACGCCATCATGCACGATTTTCCGTACAGCAACACGCTGGTACCAGAGCTTCTGGACGCACGGGGTGACGTGCTGTTTTCCCGCGAATACTATTCCGTAGGCGGCGGTTTCATCCAGTGGAAAGGCTGGGAAGCCCCAGAAACAGGGATGCCTGTACACCGCTATGCGAATATGACTGAATTGCGTAGCATTGTGAAGGAAAAAGGGCTGAATATCTATGAAATCATTCTCGACAACGAAATGGCGATCACGGGGGCATCGCGTCCGTCCATTATTGAGGCGCTCAACACCATCATGGGGCGGATGGAAGCGAGTGTGCAGCGGGGACTTGATGCTGAAGGCCTGCTCCCCGGCCCTTTGAAGGTGCAACGCAAAGCGCGGACGCTCCTGCAACACGCGGCACGACTCAACGCCACACCGGATCGTTTCTTGACACGACTGAACGCCTATGCCTTTGCCACAGCGGAGGAAAACGCCAACGGCGGGGTCATTGTCACCGCACCCACCTGCGGTGCGGCGGGGGTTATGGCAGCCTTGGTCTACGCCATGCGGCACGAGCTGTTCATCGGGGACAGGGCTATCCGGGAAGGCTTTCTTGCCGCAGCGGCAGTGGGTTTTCTTGCCAAGCACAACGCCAGCATCGCGGGCGCTGAGGTGGGCTGTCAGGGTGAAATCGGGGTGGCTTCGGCAATGGCGGCGGCGCTGGTGGCGGATGCGCGGGGCAACAGCGCACGGGTGACAGAAAACGCCGCCGAGGTTGCGCTAGAGCACCATCTGGGCATCACCTGTGACCCGGTACAGGGCTATGTGCAGATCCCGTGTATCGAGCGCAACGCCGTGGGCGCGATCAAGGCCTACAACGCTGCGGTCATCACCACCGGGACAGACCCCTATTCGCAACGGGTGTCTCTTGATGCGGCTATCGCGGCTATGGCGGAAACCGGGCGCGACATGAACAGTAAATTCAAGGAGACATCGCTGGGTGGGCTTGCGGTGAGCATGGTTGCCTGTTGACAGACAGCTAAAAGCACGGTACAGGTATACTCTTTCCCACAATGCTACATGACCGGGGTTTTCTGCCCTCTGGACAAGCGCACCGCAGGCCTTATATTCTATCGGGAAGTGAGCGTTCTCTTGAACGGCTGCACGCGGGACGTTTTTTTCAGGGTGTGGAAAGGCCTGTCTTTTTGGAGGCCACAGTTTATGGCACGCATTACCGTAGAAGATTGTCAGGAGCGCGTTGAAAACCGTTTCCTGCTCGTGCAGATGGCGATCAAGAGAGTGCATCAATACCGCGAAGGCTACGAACCGCTCGTGCCTTCTCGCAACAAGGAAGCTGTCACGGCTTTGCGTGAAATCGCCGCCGGGAAAGTTCTGCCTGAGGACATGTCCCACTACACGCAACCCACAGGCGAAATCCTGCCCGATCTTGACGACTAGAGTGCTTTTTTGAAAGGTTGCGCACGAAACCATTTTGCCGAAAAACAGTAAAACAGTGTTTTCGGCAAAATCCCACAAAACAGTCCCGCATCCGGCAAAGTGCCTTTGCCACTTGAGGGCTGTTTTTGTTGGTAGGGTTTTGTGCAAGGCATTCTTCGTCAGAGCATTTTCATTTTGAAAAGGCTCTGCTGACGCAAGCGCGGCAGCCGCCGCGAAGCGGCGTGGATTTTGGGGAAAACGACGTTTTTCCTCAAAATGATGCGTTGAAACACAGAGTGTTTCAAAAGCAAAATGCTCTAGGTTACGCTTTTTGGCTGCTGTTTGAAACGGCATGATTGTGAAGGTACGGGTGTTTTTGGCTCTGTTCTGTTGTCCTTTGTATAACCTGTCTGTGCAAAACCAATCGACTCCATCATGGCCCAACGCGATTTTTATGAAGTTCTCGGTGTAGCTCGTGACGCCTCGGAAGACGAGATCAAGCGGGCGTACCGCAAGATGGCGCTCCAGAACCATCCCGACCACAATCCCGACAACCCCGAAGCCGAGCAGCGTTTCAAAGACGCCGCAGAGGCCTATGAGGTTTTGCGTGATCCTGATCGTCGGGCACGGTATGACCAGTTCGGACATGCCGGACTCGGAAATGGCGGTGATTTCGGTGGATTCAGCTCCACAGAAGATATTTTCGCGCATTTTGGTGACATTTTCGGGGATATGTTTGGTTTCAGCATGGGGGGGTCGCGGCGCGGTGGCCCTAGAGCCATGGCAGGTGCGGATCTACGCTACAATCTGACCATTTCGTTTGTGCAGGCTGCCAAGGGCGCGGAAATGTCCCTGACTGTCCCTCGGCAGACGGTCTGTGAGGAATGCAAAGGAACGGGCGCTGCGGAAGGCTCAAGCCGCGAAACCTGCCGCCAATGCGGTGGCGCTGGTCAAGTACGCAATACGCAAGGCTTTTTTCAGTTTGTCGTGCCGTGTCCGGCCTGTCATGGGGAAGGCTTTATCATTGCCAAGCCCTGCCCGCGCTGTCGGGGCAAGGGGCAAGTGCAGCAAGTGCGTGACCTGTCGGTGCGCATCCCTGCCGGGGTGGACAACGGAACCCGTTTGCGTCTGCGCAACGAGGGTGAAGCCGGAAGCAACGGCGGCCCCAACGGCGATCTGTACGTCTTCATCACGGTTGAAGAAGACAAGGTGTTTCGGCGTCAGGGACAAGATCTTGTGCTGACACGCGAAATATCCTTTGTGCAGGCAGCCCTTGGGCACACGCTCGAAGTTCCCGGACTTGACGGCCCGCTGGATCTCAGGATCGCCAAGGGAACGCAGAGCGGTTCCGTCTTGCGTCTGCCCGGCAAGGGGCTTCCCTACCTCACGCAAAAGCGTACCGGGGATCTGCTTGTAGAGATCATTGTGCTGACGCCTACCGGACTCACCGCCGAACAGGAAAAGCTCCTGCAAAAATTTCAGGATCTTGTCGAAGATCGCCCCTTAGAAAAAGTCAAGAACGCCGCCCGCAAGCTCGGCAAGGCGATGGGAATGAAGTAACCCTTCTTTTTGTCTGTCGCAAAAGGCTCTGTTGTCGTGGATACGTCACAGAGCCTTTTGCTGTTGGCAGATCACAACAACGTAAACTGCTTTGTTGTGCGTGCGGTATGGCGGACAAGGTGACTGCGGGTGAAGAGATCCGGGAGCGCGTCAAGAAAGTGCGAGGGCGGCAGACACAAGGTCTGACCGTACAGGGTACGTTGTTCGGCGTGACTGAGAAAAACCGCATCCTGCGCACGGGTCAGCCCGACATACAGCAGACGGCGCTCTTCGGCGATCGCTTCGGCTGGCGCGGGTTCTGCTGATCCGCTGTGCAACAACGCGGTAGCTCCGGCAAACGGCAGCAGTCCCTCTTCCAGTGCGGGCACAAACACCGCTCGAAATTCAAGCCCCTTTGCCGCGTGCAACGTCATGATCTGCACCTGTTCTGCGTGTTCGCGCACCAGATCCAGGTCTTGCCGCACCAGCACCCAGTCAAGCAACGCTTCCCACGAACCCTGTTCCTTGTACGCCCGCACCAGTGCGGCACACGCGGCTGATTTTACAAACAGCGGGTTTGACGAGAGCAGATCCGTTTGTCCCGTTTGTCCCGTTTGTCCCGCGTGTTCCAGAGCCTCCAGCACCGCAAGCGGCCCCTTTGCCCAAATCGCTTCAGGAAGCCCTGTCCGATGTTCCCCACTGTCCCCTGTATGCTTGCCCCCATGGCGGTTTCTTGCCGCTTCCAGCACCGCTGTCACCACCGGGTCATCCCAGAAAGGGGTTGCTTGCGGCACAGCGCAAGGGATGCCGCGCTGTGTCAGGGCGGCTTGGAGCGTTGGTATGAGCGCTTTCAGGCGCACGAGCACCACAATATCGCCGGGGCTACACGGGGTGGGCAGAGGCGACGCCGTGTGGCGGGCGTCTTCGAGCGTGTGCGATGTCCCACCGAGCAGCAAGGAAATCTGTTCCGCAATCCACACGGCTTCATGCCGAGCGTCAGGCGCACAAAACAGATGCAGACTCGCCGTACCCGTGCGCGTAGGGACAAGGTGTCCGCAGGCCGCCGCCGCACCAAGGAGCTGTGACGCCGAAATCAGAATACCCGCAGTTGAGCGGTGACTGGCGGACAGCGTGATCGTCAAAAGCTCAGGCCAGACCGTTGCGAGTGCTCCCCGGATGTCTGGCTGCGCACCGCGAAAGCCATAAATAGCCTGATCCGGGTCACCGATGCCGAAAAAGCCTTGCCCGGCAGGGCTTGTGTCCGGCAAGAGTGCGCGGATAAGGGCAAGCTGTAGCGGCGAAAAATCCTGAATCTCGTCTACCAGAATCTCTGTCCAGAGGCGTGCGCCGCTTGTGTCTGCGGTGAGGCGCGCCAGCCAGTGCTCCAGCAGATCTGTATAATCCGCCATGTTTCGCGCCAGCTTGTACGCGCTGTACTGTTCGAGCCACGGGAGAAGTTCAGGCTCTGGCGTGGTGAGGCGTTCCCGGTGCAACGCCAGCTTGTCCCATGCCGTGCGCAACCGGGCGGCGTGCGCTTTTTGGTCGGCTTTGGAGTGCTCTCGGGCAGGTTCGGCATTGGCGGTAGCAAAAACCGTTCGGGCGGCTTCCTCGGAAAGCACGGTGGGCATGTCTTCAGAACTCGACCACTGCGACAACGCCAGCGCGTGGAGCGTATCCGCACGGGGCAGAGCGGTTGCACCGAGCGCACGGGTGAGACGGGCGTGCAGTTCCGCCGCTGCCCGTCTGGTGAAGGTCACGGCCAAAATGCGCGCTACAGGCACACCTTCTTGCACCAGACGCTCGATGCGTCCGACAAGGGTGCGTGTCTTGCCAGCACCGGGGCCTGCCAGCACCAGCACCGGGTGCGATCCCGCGTGCAACGCTTGCTGTTGCGCTTCTGAATACGGGAAGTGTGCGGGGTCAGGCTCTGGCGCTGGTTCTGACAT
Source organism: Bilophila sp. (assembly GCA_036655575.1). Taxonomy (GTDB): domain Bacteria; phylum Desulfobacterota; class Desulfovibrionia; order Desulfovibrionales; family Desulfovibrionaceae; genus Bilophila. The sequence goes on along the minus strand of JAVVPW010000027.1, from coordinate 7,762 downwards.
CGTCTTTGGGGGCGGTGTTTTTTGTACAGGCGCGGCGGGCGGTGTCTGGACAGGCGGAGTTGCGGGTGCAACGGTTTTGGCTTTGCGTTTTTTGGGGAGTTCCAGCAACGACTGGTGCAGGCGTCCGGTCACCAGTTCGTCGCGCTCTTGCGGCGTGAAGACCCGTACCACGCCGTACTCGCCGTCGTACCCGCCTTCACGGATGACCTCGCCGCGCCGCATCCTCGCCACAGCTTCACCCAGCGCGTCCCAATGCTGGCGCAGATCCGCTTCCGGGACGTGGTGCAAGATGTCGAGTTCAGAACCGAACAGGCGCACAACTTCGGCTTGACGGAGCTGTACCTTGCGGCTTTTGGCGCCGACACTGAGCAGCTCACCGAGCATTTCCGGCAGTGGAATGAGCGAGACAAACGCACTGCCCTGCATGAGCGGGCTGGTGCGATCCGCCAGTTCCTTGACCCGATGCAACACGCCCACGGTGAGGGGTTTGCCGCATTCTGGGCAGATGTTGTGCAGCTTTTGCGAGGCTTCAGGTTCGAGCACCACGTTGCAGGCGCGGTGTCCGTCGAGGTGGTACTTGCCTTCTTCAGGGAAAAATTCCACGGTGCCCTTGAACTGGCAATCGTCACGTTCTGGCAGCTTGTGCGCGGCACGGCGCAACGCATCGAAAAGGCCGTCATAGGTGGGGGTGCCGGTGAAAAGATTGGCTTCACGCCCCAGATTTTCCCCGGAATGGGCGTCAGAATTGGAAACCAGCGCGTAGTTGTCCAGCTTGCTCCAGAGGCGGTTCATGTCAGGATCAGAAGAAAGTCCGGTTTCAAGCGCGAAAATATGCGAAGAAAGCGCCCCAAAGCAGTCTTCGAGCGCGTCGAATCCTGATTTTGACCCGAACAGCGAAAACCACGGCGTCCAGATGTGGGCTGGGATGAGCACCCCGCGTTCGCTGGTTTCGAGCACCATTTCAAGCAGGCGCTCTGAGTCCAGACCGAGAATCGGGCGACCGTCTGAGGTGATGTTGCCAACAGCGCCAAGGCGCGCCGACAACCTGTCCGCGCTCTCCATATCCGGCATGAACACAAGGTTGTGTACTTTGCGTACGGCACCGTTTTTCTTGTAAATCGAGCTTATTTCAGCTTGCAGCAGAAAGAGCGGTTCACGTCCTTCATGGGGGCGGGTGAAGCCCGGAAGTTCCGCTGCCACGTCCACCTCTTCTCGCACTCGGTACAGGCCGCTCGTCTCATCAAGCACGAGATCGCGGCGCAGTTCATCCCGCCATGCCGGGTGCGTGAAATCGCCCGTAGCCATGATGGAAAGCCCCTTGACGAGACTCCATGCCGCAAGGTTGCGCACATTGAGCTTGCCGCTCGTGGCTCTGGAAAACCGAGAATGCACATGCAAATCAACGCGAAACGGGTTCATAAGACATCCTTCCTGGCTACAGACGGACAGAACGTAAGCGCCGCCTGTGTGGGGCTGTGGTCGGCTTCGTAAAGAAAGAGCGGCGGTTCGACAACAAGGGTTGCGGCGGTGCGTCGCGTTTCCAGCAGACACAGCATGGCGGGACTGGTGCTCTTTTTATGCACAAAGCGCAGTCGTGCAGGGCGAAACGGCGTTTCGTGCAACGCTTGCAGCATGTCCGGCAGGCGGTTTGCACCGAGAATGCAGACAAAACGACTTTTTTGGGCACTCAATACCGTGGCGGCGTGGACAAAGCGGCGGAGACTGTCACTGTCGCCAAACAGCGCCTTGCGTCGTGCGGGTGAAACGGGCACCCGTCCTGTTCCTTCCAGTCGCCACGGCGGGTTTGCAAGCACCAGATCCATGGCACCGTACTGTTGCCGTACAGCGCACAGGTGTGCCTCGTCTGCAAGATCCACCAAAAGCGCGGTAAAGCAATCGCTAAACCCAAGGTGTGCGGCATTGCGTTGTGCGGCTAGGACGAGATCCGCATCGAGATCAAGACCGATCCCGTGTCCCTGTTGCCGTAGCAGCAGCGCAAGCCCTACCACACCACAGCCGGTTCCCAGATCCGCAAAAGTTGTTTGGGGGCGGGCGTCCTCTTTTTCCTGCGTCGCAAACGCTCCTTGCTCCTCTGCCGCAAAGGCTCCTTGCTCCTGTGCCGCGAAAGCGGCAAGCAACAGCGCGTCCATACTGAACCGGAAACTGCCTTCCGGCTGTTCCAGACCGCGTGGAAAGCGGGCGCGGTTGACTGCAGCGTCGCTTGCAACGTTCACGAGGTTGTCTCGTTCTGGTCGCACCGGACGTTCCGGTCGAAATAGCCGCTGACGTCTTGTCCGTCCACGATGCGCAGATCACCGTACGCGCTGAGGCCTGCGGTAAGGTGGTGGCGTTGCGCGGTGGTGAGGGTTGTTTTGAGCTGTACAAGCTGTGTGCCATCAAGCAGGTGGCGTACCCGGTACTCTGGCGTCACCACGTTTGGAAACAGCTCGTGGAGCAAGGTTTCAAGCGTCACTTCGCAGGCATCGAGTGCCGCCAGCAGGTTCGGCGTGGGGGAAACGCCGTAAGCCAGACGGGTGAGCAGACAGGGACGGGAAGGCTGGTCGGGGTTTTCCAGACCGGTTTGGTGCGCGAGGGTGCGGATGGTGTCCTTGTCCAGCCCCGCCTCTGCCAGCGGGGACGAGATGTCGAGTTCGCGTAAGGCGCGCAGTCCCGGCCTGTAGAGCTTCAGATCTGAGGCGTTGGAGCCATCGCAAAGGCAGGCGTTGCCCACTTCACGGTACAGCCGGGAGAACAGGGCACGCTTGCACGCATAGCAGCGATCCGGGGTATTGGCGAGGACTTCGGGCAGACACAGCGGGTCACAGGTGACAACATGCAGGGTCAGACCGCGCCCTTGTGCCCACGCCACACAGGCGGCGGTTTCTCGTGCTGAGACGTGCGGCCCGGTGACGTGGTACAGCGCGGGATGCACCCCGGAAAGACACGCCGCATGGGTCAGGAAACGGCTGTCCAGTCCTCCTGAACAGGCAATAGCCAGCCCCCCGGCCTTGCGATCCTGCAACACGAGCTGATCCAGCAGACGGGTGAAAATTTCAGGCATGACCATGCTTTCCCCCCTTGCTGGTGGCGGGTGTGTTGCTGGTACCGCACGCCCAGATCGCGCCGTTGGGGGCGTTGTCAAACACGCGGCTCCCGTAGACCAGCGCACGATCTCGCACAGTCATGGCAGGCCACGCGCCAAACGTCGCTCCGAGTGCCTTGAGCAAGGCAATCGCCGTCGGGGTGACGGTTTCGCCACACCCGCGCACGGTAGCGCTCGTTGCCGCCGTGCTGTGGTGCCTGTTCTCGTGGTTCCCGTGGTGCCCGTGATGTTCGGCCTGTTCGGCCTGTTCGGGATGATTTGCTTCTTGCGCTGGCGTGCCGAAAAACCCGCACACCGGGATGCCTGTCAGCAGTTCGAGCACGGCTGGGGCGGGTGTGGGAATCCAGCCATGGGCGCACAAGATACCGCCGTCGCCGATGGGAAGGGGACTGCACACAAAGTGCGCAGGTGCCAGACGGACAAAGAGCGCGCACGTCAGGCAGATGTCCAGAATGCTGTCCAGTGCGCCGACTTCATGAAAGCGAACCTCCGCAGCCGGCAGACCGTGAACCCGGCCTTCAGCTTCTGCCAGCAGAGAGAACGTGCGCAGGGCAAGGCTTGCGGCGGCAGGTTCCATGGAGCTGGCGTTGATGAGTGCCATGATGTCGGCATGGGTGCGGTGTTCGTGTTCGGGGGGAAGCTCAATGTGACACCCCCAGCCCGCGATGTGGCGTACAAAACGGCGTTCGAGTCGCACACAGCCGGACAGCGTGGGTACGGGCATGGTTGCAAGCAGCGCGTCAAGAGTATTTTGCTTTTGAAACACGCTGTGTTTCAACGCATCATTTTGGGGAAAAACGTCGTTTTCCCCAAAATCCACGCCGCGTTGCGGCGGCTGGCGCACTTGCGTCAGCAGAGCATTTTCAACGTGAAAATGCTCTAATTCCTCGTCTTTGGTGTACAGACCGGAAAGGTAGAGCAGTCCTGCCAGCATCATGTCCCCGGAAAGTCCAGACAACGCCCGAACGGTCAGGATGTCGCCAGCGCGAAAGGCGCTGTTTTTAGGACTATCGTGCAAGTCGTCTTCAGCGTCAGGACAGAGGTGCGGTTCCTGTTTCACAGCAGATGTACCACCCTTGCCGCAGCGCAGGCCGCGCCGTAGCCGTTGTCGATGTTGAGAACGCCGATGCCGGGAGCGCAGCTTGCGAGCATACTGAAAAGAGCGGTTTGCCCTCCCGTTGCCACACCGTACCCCACCGAGGTGGGCACAGCGAACAAGGGTTTCGAGGTCAGTCCACCGAGCACGGACGCGAGCGCTGCGTCGAGTCCCGCAATCACAATAACGGCGTCGTGGCTGTTGATGTCTGGAAGGCGTTCAGTGAGTCGCCACAGACCCGCGACCCCGCAGTCTTCAAAGACGGTATGCGGGATGCCGAGATAGGTCAGTGTCCGTGCGGCTTCCCATGTGACAGCACCGTCAGCCGTGCCCGCAGAAACCACGGCAACGCGCCCTTTCGTGCGTTCGGGGAAGCTCTCACCAAAGGCTGTACACGACAGGGCGTGGTAGTCCACACCCTGTCGCACAGCTTCAGGAAAGCCGGCAAAAGTCGTTTGCTCTAGCCGGGTAAAGAGGACAGGTGACCCCTTGCCGCGTCCGAACCGCTGGAGCAGTTCGCACACGGTTTCGGGTGTCTTGCCTTTGCAGAACACGGCTTCTGGCAGTCCTGTGCGAGCGGCACGGGCGTGATCAAAAAGGACGTGTTCCATTAGAAGAGGTAGTCAATGGCCTGTCTGTGTTCAGTCACCAGACTGACAAGCTCTTTCCCCATAGCCACATGCGCCGGATGCTCGGCATAGGCTTTTAGCCCTGCCGCATCATCGTGCGTCGAAGAAAGGATGATCTGTACCGGTGCCAGCGTACTGGGCAGGAAGGTAAAGGACACTTCAACAGATTTGAGCGAAGGCACCATGCTCAACAAGGACTCTGCCCGCTGCTTGATGAGCTGCGCGTTTTCAAGCGCTGTCCGACCTTCCGCTTCAGGTTTCAACATCCACCAAACAATGTGACGAACCATATGGAACTCCTTTTGAGGTTTTTGAGGTTATTGTGACATGAGAGAGGACTTTTGTGTTTTTGAGTACTCCGTTGTCCTCAAATTCACTGGTAAAAGGCGCTAAAACGTACACCGTCTCGCCCAGACGGCTTGACCGAAGGCTATGCTGCCGTCGCCGGGGGGGAGGGCGCGGGGGGTGAGGGGGGTGAGTCCTCGTTTCAGGAGCGCGCTGGGCAGAGCTTTGGCAAGCAAGCGGTTGTGCAACACGCCGCCGGAGAGAGCCACTGTCCAGACGTCGCTTTGCTTTGCAGCCTGCAAGGCCAGATCCGCTAGTCCGGCGGCGAGTGTCGCGTGGAAAGCGGAGGCCAGTACCGGGACAGCCACACCCGCACGTCTCGCTTTTAGCAGGTGCAGAAAAAGTGCCACGGTGTCAAGTTCCCACAGGTCGTCGTGTTGTGCAAGGTGCAGCGGGAAAGGTTCGGGCACAGCGTCTTGGGGGCAGAGGGTTGCGGCGTGTTCCAGTCGGATAGCGGCTTGCCCTTCATAGCTGATGTTCGGACACAGACCGAGCAGCGCGGCTACCGCATCAAACAGACGTCCGCAACTCGATGTGCGCGGGGTACGAGCACACCGCACCAACTCCGCAATGGCGGCGTGGTGTGCTGACAGATGCGGCGGTGGGGTGTCTGTAAAACAGGTCTGGAGCAGCGCGAGAGAGGTGTCTGCGTGCAACGACATGGCTTCGGCACATTCTGGAAGCGCGAGAAAGCCACTCACCAGACGCCATGGCTCACGGATGGCGGCCTCGCCACCGGGAAGGGGGAAGGGGGTGAGGCGCCCTAGTCGCTCCCCCCACGGGGTACTTTGTCCGAAGGCTTTTGGAGAGACAGGCGCGTCGGGACGGACAAGCAGCAGTTCGCCACCCCAGATGGTGCCGTCGGTGCCGTAGCCTGTGCCGTCAAGTGCCAGTCCGAGCGCGGGGGCGAGGTGGTTGTGCTCGCCGAGGACGCTGTAGATGTGCGCGAAATGGTGCTGAATACGCAGGAGAGGGATTTTTTTTGCGGCGGCGTATTCTTGAGCGTAGGTCGTGGACAGATAATCTGGGTGCAGATCGCAGACCACCACCTCTGGCGTGACTTCAAGCAAGGTACTGAGGTGGGTTGCCATGTCCTGAAAAAAACCGAATGTCTCCAGATTTTTGAGATCGCCGATATGCTGACTCACGAACGCATCGTTTGTGCGCGTGAGGCAGAGGGTGTTCTTGAGTTCCGCACCGGTGGCGAGGATGCAGGGCGTGTGTCCCTCTCTTTCTGGAAGACGCAACGGACGAGGGACGTACCCACGGGCGCGCCGAAAAACATGCATCTGCTCGTCTGCTGGGGCAAAGGGGGCACAGACAACCGAATCGTCCGCACGGATGAGGATGTCCCGGTTGTGGAGCAGAAACAGATCCGCTTGATCGCGCAGCCGGACAAGGGCTTCACGGTTGCCAAGCGCGATGGGTTCGCCCCCGGCGTTGCCAGAGGTCATCACCAGCACGGGAAGCAATCGCAATCGCCCAAAAGCCTGCAAGAGCAGATGGTGGAGGGGGGTGTAGGGCAACATGACGCCCACACTGGCGAGATCTGGCGCGATGGAGGGGGGCAACACTTCCGGGCGTGCGGTCAACACAACGATGGGGCGTTCTGATGACGTCAGCGTGCGTGCTTCAAGCGGTGCTACCTGCGCTATCCGGTGTACCGTGTCCATGTCCGGCACCATGACGGCAAGCGCCTTGTGCGGGCGGTGCTTGCGGCGGCGGAGGGTGGCGATGGCCTCTGCATTGGTGGCGTCACAGACCAGATGAAAGCCGCCCAGTCCCTTGATGGCGACGATTTTCCCTGCGGCAAGCGCGGCGGCGGTCTGTTCGATGGCACGCTGTCCGCCTTGCCCTTGTTGTCCGGTCTGTTCGTTTTGCCCGTCCGTCAGCCAGACGTGCGGCCCGCACACCGGGCAGGCGTTGGGCTGGGCGTGAAAGCGGCGGTCGTGGGGGTTGTCGTATTCAGCCTGACAGTCCGGGCACAGGGGAAAACAGCTCATGGACGTGCCTCGGCGATCGTAAGGAATGGAGCGGGTGATGGTGTAGCGCGGGCCACAGTCGGTGCAGTTGGTGAAAGGATACTGATAGCGGCGGTTGGTGGGGTCGTTCATGTCCGCGAGGCAATGTGGGCAGGTGGCAACATCTGGGCTGACCAGCACCGCGTGCCCATGGTGTCCGTGACTGGGAATGATGCGAAAGAGCGTCTCCTCTACCACGGCCAGCTCTTCCTCTGCACAGGAGACAATCCGGGCAAGAACGGGGAGATCGTCAACAAGAGCGCGGTCAAAGGCCTGAAGGGCGCGCTCCTCACCCTGCACTTCGATGCGCACGCCGTCCGAGGTGTTGCCCACAAAGCCGGAAAGTCCTAGTCGTTCTGCCGTGCGAAAGACAAAAGGGCGAAAGCCCACCCCTTGCACCTGTCCCCCCACTGTGTAGCCGTGTCGTTTCATGCCTTTCTTCTAGCACATCTCCTCCTCCAAATGAACCACCTTCCCCCATAAAAATCCCCCTTCCCCCCCACGCACAAGGGACTCCCTGCAAGTCCCCTCTCCCCAACTCGCCGGGTCAAGGGGGTGCTTACCCCCG
>JAVVPW010000026.1:0-16099 GCA_036655575.1 Bilophila sp. | reverse complement strand
GTGGCAACAACCATTGCTGGTGCAGTCTTGGTTGGCTCTGGCAGAGGCGGCACGGCTGGCGTTTGAGGCGCAGACGCAACAAGAGGCGCGGCTGGCTCCACCACCACAGGTGCAACAACAGTGTCCTTCTGCCCTTTTTGCCCCTTGCGCGTGGGCTTTTCGGGCTGTGCATCAGAAACAGCCTTCTCAGCCACCTGCACCTTGGGCGGGGGCGTACCCAGACCAAGATCTATCCGGGGCTTGCTTCCCAGCGCCGCCGTGATTTTGCCGCGCACCCCACCAGAAGGCGTGTATTCCGCAAGAGCGCCTTCCTGCACATGGGGCACCGTAGACGGCGTCTGCGGTGGTTGCACGACTGGCGGCGCGACAACAGACGGTGCCTTGTGTGCCGAACCTTTCTTGGCCTCATCTGGAACGTGGGCAGGAGGAACAACAGGCGCTGGCGGGGTTGCCGTTTTTTTGCCCTTGGGAAGTGCTGTGGTTGTGTCGGGAACCTGCGCTGTTTGGCGCTCCTGAACCGCTTTTGTCGCGGTGGAAGCCATGGTCTGCCCACGCATTTCCGGCATTTGACCAGACGCGACCACAGCAACAGGCGCGGGCGGCGTGTCCGGTCGTGTGGCGGGGGGCGTTGGCGTAGACGGGGAGGCTGGCGGCGTAAGGGGTCTGACAGGCGCCGGGGGAACAACGGGCGCAACAGGAGGAGCGGGACGGACGGGTTGCGTCTGAAGATTGGGGGAACCTGACGAACTGGGTTGCTGCACACTTCCAGAGGTTCTGCCTGAAACAGCACTGCGCAGTTCCGGCCACATCGGGCCGTCTGCGGGACTGGTCGGGATTTTTTCGATCTGCGAGGTCAGAGCCGCCAGTTTTGCCTCGGACGGGAGCGGCGGCACCACTTTCCCAGTCGTTTCAAAAGAGTCACCTTCAACCAGCTTCGGGGACGACATGGCTTGACGCGACGGGCGCGCTGTGTCTGCTGGCCTGCTTTGCGGACGCTGACCAGTCGCTTGGGGCGCTGTGGGTGAAGGCGTTGCGGTCTGCCCTCGCAACTCAAGACCATCCCGACCGCTGAGGCTTCCATCCTTGCCTTTAGCCAGCACTTGTTCCGGCTTTGCCGTTGCCGCTGCCATTTTCCCCATGGTAGTGCGCGGCTCGATTTCTTTTTTCCCCGCGTCAAACGCTTTTTTCTCTCCGGCTTCAGGTTTTTTTGCGGGCTTTGACGCTTCTTCTTCAGCCGTGCCTCTGATTGCGTCTGCAAGGCTTTGTGCCTCGGATTGCGGGGAGGCGGGGACAGTCGGGCGCGGGGTAGCCCCAACAGCGGGGGCTTCGGGAAGCGCAGAGGCGGCACGAGACGGCGCAGAGGCAGGGGCGGGGGTTCCGGGGTTGCGCCAGCGGGTGCCGAGCGGATCTGGAAAAACGTCAATGACCACCCGTTTCGCGTTGGGACGACTGACAATGTAGCCAAACGCGGCGTCGCGCAGTTGCAAGCGCAAGCCTGAACCTTCTGCGGCAAGCCCAGTGACAAGACTCCCCAGAGCGGGCGGCGTGCCAGCGCGTGCAAGCCCGGTGGGTGCGGCACCAAGCGTCACATCAAGCTGGGTTGTGCCGGTGCGGGCGGTGCCTTTTTCTTGCTTCGCCGCATCCAGATCAATGACCACACGCTCCCGTCCGGACTGCGTTGACCACCTCCATGAGGCCGCGTCAACGTCTGTCGCCAGAACCAGCAGGACGCCGCCTGCCATACCGAGAGTCCGGAGCAGCCCGGAAAAAAAATACTGTTTCACGCTGTAGACATTTCACTGTTGCAACTTTCTCAACACACAAGAGCACCACCGTTTCACTCTTCTTGAGGTTCCTCCCGCCGTTTCTTGAGTTTTTCAATGAGCGTCGTTCGCTTGATGCCGAGCAGTTCAGCCGCCTGATTCTTCACGCCGTCAGACAACACCAGAGCTTCCTCAATCAGGCGCTCTTCCATGGCATCCAGAAATTCCTTCAACCCCAGCTCTCGCCGCCGCATGTCCGCAAGCGTCGGCCAGACAAAGCCAGCTTCTCGCACCGCCGGCACACTGCCTGACGTTGCAAAATCCGGTTCCACAAGCGCGTCCAGCGCCCCCACATCGTCCAGCATCTTATGGGGGAGATCTGAAAGTTCCACCAGATCGCCATCGACAAGAATGCTGAGGCGCTCCATCAGATTTTCTAGCTCACGCACGTTGCCGGGCCACGAATAGGCCACCAGCACCTTGCGGGTGTCTGGGGAAAGCGTCAATAACGGTCGTTCTTTGCGTGCGCAAAAGCGTTCGAGAAACGCCCGCACGAGCAACAGAATATCTCCACCCCGTTCGCGCAGCGCCGGCAGATGCAACGGAATGACATTGAGCCGATAATACAGATCTTCCCGAAACCGCCCCGCCGCGACCTCTTCTTCCAGATTTCGATTGGTAGCCGCGACAATACGCACATCCACCCGCCGAGGCCCCGTACCGCCCACGCGCTCGATTTCTTTTTCCTGAAGCACGCGCAAGATCTTGACCTGAAGACTTGGGTCCATCTCACCGATTTCATCAAGAAACACGGTACCGCCGTCCGCCACTTCAAACCGCCCAGCGCGCGAACGGATGGCGTGTGTGAACGCACCCTTCTCGTGTCCGAAGAGTTCAGACTCCAGCAATTCCTTGGGGATGGCACCACAGTTGATGGGCACAAAAGGCTTGTCTGCCCTTGTGCTACGCGCATGGAGCGCACGGACAAGCAGTTCCTTTCCTGTACCGGACTCTCCAGTGACAAGAACAGTGCTGTCCGTAGGAGCGACTTTCAACAGGATACGGAACACCTCGCCAAGCGTGGTGCTTTCTCCGATAATGCCACTGTTGCTTAACGCCATGAAGACTCCTGTCAAAAAGAACCCGTCTTTCCATGTTGGACACATTCAAGGCGGGTGTCAATAGACTGACAGGGACATTGTTGCAGGAGACAGCAAAAAGGGAGAAAAAACAAGATAAAAAGCACCCTCCCCACTCAGGCCTTCTGGTCTACCATGATGCCAAGCAAGGTATCGTCCATGTCAGAGCGCGTGGTGATGACAGCGGCGTTTGCCTCGAAAGCGCGTTGATCCGAGACGAGGCTGGTCATTTCGCGCCCGGTGTCCACGTTGTTGGTATCGGGTACACCAGCGTGCCACAGCGAACCGCGCTCCTCTGCCAAAGCGCCTGCAACCCCGCGCAAGGGGTCGCCCGCTTCCACCACGTTTTGCACACTCCCCTTCGCGTCTGACGTGTAGGTGTGTGACCAGCGCTGAAAATCGCGTGTATTCGTGTTCGCTACGTTGTGCGCGGTCACGGAAACCCCATCTGCAAACGCCTGCATCGCACCAAGATTTATTGCAATACCCATAGGAGCCTCCCAGAAAAGCAGGGGGAGAAGAGGGAAAGGCAGGGGCGCTGCCCCTGCACCCTGCAAGGGGCGAGCCGCCCCTTGACCCGGCGTGTTTGGCGATACCATCTGCACGTTGTCTGTACAGCGCGGCTCTATGACAGGACGTCACCACCCGTGTTCGATACAGGCGAAAGCGTTGTGGGCGTGGATGGATTCAAAACTTTCCACTTCCACCCGAAAGCCGTCGAGGTGGGGGTGTTCGACAAGGCGGATAGCCACGTTGCGCACCACATCTTCCACAAAGGTCGGACGCGAAAAGGCGTCTTCGGTGACAAATTTTTCATCTTCCCGCTTGAGCAGGGAATACACCGGTGATGAGCCTGCCTGCTCTGCGATCTCGATAAAATCTTCAATCCAGCTAAAGCCGCGCATACGCACACACAACCGCACTTCTGCCCGCTGGCTGTGCGCGCCTTCCTTGCTGATGGCCTTGGAACACGGGCACACCGTCATCACCGGCACCACAACTTCCAGCAAAAACACGAGCTTGTCGTCTGCGAGTTCGCCTGTCAGCGTACACTCATAGGGCAAAACCCCCGGACTTTTGGTTGCAGGAGCGTGTTTTTGCACAAAATACGGAAACTGGAACACAATGTGCGCTCGTCTGGCGTGCAGACGCTCTTTCACATCTTCTAGCAAGCGCCGCATGGTCGTGTAGTCCAGCTCTTCTGTCCAGTTCTCCAGAGCCTCCACAAAGCGGCTCATGTGGGTACCCTTGAACGCCGCAGGCAAATCCACACTGATAGCGACAAGAGCCACCGTATGCTGGCTTCCTTGCGCCCTGTCTCGCACCATGAGAGGGAGCTTCAGCCCCTTGACCCCGACCCGATCAATGGGCATGGCAACCGTTGCCGGGCTATTTTGTACGTCTTCCATTCTTTTTCCTTGCACTCTTACGGGAGATCCGCGCCTATCGCCGTTATTGAAAACGTGCCGTGCGTCACACCCCGAATGGATCGAAGCTGATCCGCCAAGGCGCGAAGCTGTCCCGCTTTCCCCTTCAACACAAGTGTTTCCAAGCAATTATGATGATCCAGATGCACATGGAGCGTCGCCACAATGACGTCGTGCGATGCGTGCTGGCGCTCAGTGAGCTTGCGGGAGAGATCCCGAATATGGTGATCGTAAATCAAAGTCAAAACGCCCGCCGCTTCGGCCTCGTCTGATTGCAAGGAATCCTGCACCAGCGCATCCCGAATGATGTCACGCAACGCCTCTGAACGACTCGGACAATCTTGTCGTTCGCACCGGGCATCAAATTTTTCCAGCAAATCCGCATCCAGTGACACCCCAAAACGGACTGTCTCACCCATTCGCTCCTCCTCGCCAGCCTGAAAAAGCTCCCGCTATTTGCGTATTTCCCAGATCCGAACCGGTACTGGACGTTCTTGCGGATACAGCGCGGCAACAGGCTGTTCAAGGACACAGCGCCCGACCCACGCCCGACTCACAAGCATTCTTCTAAAAGTATCGTACACAGACCTTGTAGGCTCGGCTACCCACGCCACACCGTCCTCTGCAAGGGCATGATCCAGAAAATCCAGCACAGGTACGGCGAAACGCTGTTCATACATAATATCCCCACCCCAGACAAAGCGCAAACTGTGCCGCCGTACAGCCGGACGCCGCCAGTCCATGACAACCCATCCCGGCTGCGACACGCCGTTTCGCACCGCGTTTTGTCGCGCATACCGCAGGGCTTCTGCTTCGTAATCCATGCCCGTGACCCGCGCCCCCAGCCACTGACCGACCAGCGCCGTAAAGCCTATGCCACACCCCAGATCCATGCACGGCGCACCTTGCAAGCGCTCGCGCTGGCTGTACAGCCACTCTGCCAGCACCAGACTGGAAGGCCACAATTCTGCCCAGTACGGCAGGCGTTCGTCTTCTGTGAAGTCGGTCATGGCTTCCCACAGGCTTTCCATGTCCGGTGTCCGTTCCAGTTCCCAATCGCGCCCACAAGCCTGCACCCGCAAGACAGCTTGCCAGCTCCCGGGTGTTGTTTCCTTTGTTTCGTGCACCGTTCGTACTCCGCTCTTTTCTTGCCTATACCGGAAGTCCGCGTGGAAGGGAAGAAGTTGACCCCTCGTGCCCCTATTGCTATGCTGTTACAGGTAGAATGCGAAAAGAGACTGGTAAACGGAGAACAACACATGCTGGTAGAAATAGGTTGTATGGTGCTGGGGGTTCCGGTGGGCTATGTGTTGCGCAACAGTCGTCTGGCCATCAGGATCACAGATCTCGTGCTCACCTGGTCGGTGCGCATTCTCTTGTTGCTGCTGGGACTGGCGCTCGGTGCGGACGCGGATTTGATGTCACGCATGGACAGTCTGGGCGTTCGAGGCACCTTCATCAGCTTGTGTTGTGTGGCGGGGAGTCTCATCGGGGCACGGTTGCTTGAGCCTTATATGAACAGATCACAAAAGAAAAAGAACAGCACGGTCGTGTCGTGAAAGAATCCATTCTTGTACTGCTGTGTTTTAGCGTCGGTGTGCTGGTGGGGCGTCTCGACATCCTCCCGGCGTCCGTCACAAACAGTGACGCCAGCACATGGATTGTGTACGCCATGCTCACCGCAGTGGGTATGGGGCTGGGGTTTGATGTGCGGGCGTGGCATATTTTGCGGGATCTCAAGGGCTGGGTGTTCATGGTGCCGCTTGTGATTGTCCTTGGAACGCTTGCCGGGGCGCTTCTTGCATGGCTTGTGCTTGACATGTCGCTGCGCGATGTACTCGCTGTGTCCGCAGGCTTTGGGTATTACAGTCTCTCAAGTATGCTGATCACGCGGCTTGCAGACGCCAGTCTCGGTTCCATGGCGCTCATCTCAAACATGGTACGCGAACTCGTCACCCTGCTTCTCGCACCACTCCTTGCCCGTGTCTTCGGCGGTCTGGGGCCACTTTCCGCCGCTGGAGCTGCCAGCGACACCTGCCTTCCCGCCATCATCAAAACCTGTGGCGAACGCAACGCCATCCTCGCCGTCTTCTCCGGCATGGTGCTCACCATCGCCGTTCCTCTCTTTGTCACCGCTATCTTTGCGTGGCTGTAAAAGGCAACCTCAAGCACGCGAGGGATGCTGTCCCTGCCTGTCGGCGGCGCTTTACAGGGCGACTTGTGACAGCGCAGGGCGATCGCTAAAGGGGGCAAAGGGGGTGGTTTGTGGGGTCATGCCGGACAAGACACCCGCGAGGTGGCGGGTAGCGGCGTCAAGTGCCAGCGCCTGATCGCGCCCCAGCGGGCACGCTTCGCTCAAAAGAAGTGCCAGCACCCCGACCGCGTGTTCACCCGATCCTAGCGGGAGCAACATCAGGCGTGACGAATCGGGCAACGCTTCGCAACAGCAGTCCGCATAGGCAAAATCAGCCGCCGTACAGGGGGAAACCGTGTCTGGAATGGAACAGATCTGCGTCACATGATAGCGGGACAGCGGCACAAGCGAACCCACGGCTTCAAGCAGCACGTCCGTCCATGCCTGCCGAATGTCAACCGTCTCAGGCAACGTCTCTTGCATGGCAAACGCCGGGGTACCCTCTGCTGAAGTTGGAGCAGCATCAAGCGGCATGTCCGCATCGCCCGGAAGCTCCAGACGCAATTCGATCTGTAAAAATCCGTCAGATTCCTGACGCCAGAACGCCCCATGCATGGCCTCTACAGGCAACAATTCACTCAGACTGTACCGAACTTCCTCCAGCAACGTTGCATGATCCGTATCTGGCGTGATTTCGCGCATGAAGTGCAACAGGAAAGACAGCACATCGCTCTTGCGACTGAGCAATTCCCGGTTGAGTAAAATTTCTCGCGTCATCCTGTCCATGTCTCTGTGAATGTTGCTCACTTCAAGCGAACGGCGCAACACTTCATGAATCCGGTTGGCACAAAGCGCACCACGAACCACATCCTGAAAACCGCCGTCAAGAGCAAGCTCCAGATCTTCACGTTCGCAATTCTCAGGAAGGACAAGAACTTGTGGAATGTATTCCAGGAACCTGTCCTTGTTCGCGCCGGGGAACAAGTCGGCGGGGTCAGAAGAAAGCACTTCCGCTGCACGCAACACGAGAAACCGACGCCAGCAATCCCGTCCGATCCAGAGCAGTACAGGATCTTCGCGCTCAATGACTTCGGGCGACGGCAGATCGTCTTCCGGCAGAACCACGATTTGATGATTGATCCCAGCGCAGGCTCGGATGCTGTCCACGTCCCCGGAATCAAGCCCAAGGCACCATATCTGATAGGTTCGAGTGCGAGTCGCCACGGTCGTTCTCCCTGTCAAAGCTACAAAAAATACTTTGCTCTCTTTTATGCAAACCCCGTTCCATACGAGTAATCATACCCAGTTATACAGATACGCGGTGGCAAGGGGCAAAAAAGACAGCGTTACAGCGGCATTTTTTTCCTCTCAATCTCCGTGTGTCTGCCGCGCAAAACGGCCTGACCAATCCTGCGGTTGACGCTTCCCAAACATATGGTCTATTTTCAGGACTTCACCTTCATTCTGGAACTATCCGTTTGCTTTTGTGTGCAGATCGGAGTCACCTGTCACCTTTCACCGCCCGCTCTTTTGAGGTGTGTATGAACATATTGACCTTGCCACGTTTCTTTTGCCTGCTCTTCTTGCTCTGTATCGGATACGGCATCACCCCCGGTCTTGCCGTTGCCACTGAGAAATCGACGCTCTCGCCTGAGCTTGAGTCCGCGCTTGGCGCGTTGCTTGACGCCGCACCGCAAGGCAAAGCCGCACCTTCTGAAGCAACCCTCCACACTCTTTTGAAGTTTGTCACCACCAACACCACCCCGCAAGGCAAGGTGACCCCGGCTACTCGTCCGGCAGGGCTTGGCGCGTATCAAAAAGAAACCCTCAACATGTCCCTGAAGACCATCATCAGCTACACCCTGAACCCCGCCATTCCCGGCGAAGCCATCTACCCTTCTTCCGTTCGCCGCAACGCATGGTTCCCCAACAGCGAACTGCTCAAGAACAACGCGACGTTTCTAAACGCCACCTTCCCCCCCGCCACAACGCTTGTCACGCGGGGCACGGAATACGAAGAAACCACACCAGACATCTCCAGCGGCTGCTATTACGCCTACAAGCTGAACCGCCTTTTTGTGCTCACCGCGTATGAAGGGCGCACGGTGCTTTTCTCTGTGTCGTCCATGCCAGAATCCTCTACTGTGGGGCGCAAAGGGGCTATTGCCGGCAACGACAAAAACTGGAACTACGTCTACACCCCGGAACAGGGCACCAATCTGTCCATGCTCGGTTGGGCAGAAACGTATCTCTACGGTTCTGCCAGCGTGTCTGTCTTCATAGACGCCGGCAACAAGACGGATCTGTACATGTTCAAATGGGCTAAGGCTGGCTGGTCGGGCATGAACGTGGTCAAGCGTTCGCACATCACCGCCGGACTGACCCGCTTTACCAGCGGTCTGCGGCAGGTGCTGGAATCCCCCAAAGCGCCTTCTGCCTCCGACCTTGCCGCTCGTTTTGCAGAACTGCGCGGCTTGAAGGACAGTCAGTTGCAAGCGCAACTCTCGGACTTTGGGAAGTACCTTGAAACCCTCGGCACCGGGGATTCCATCATCTCCGGCAAAGAATTTCAGACTGTCCTCAAAGGCGGTGGCTATGCCGCCACACTCGGACGCAACGAAGCCATTTCCGAACTCATGAAGCTGTATGTGCGTGAAAAGCTCGGCACCTTGCCGACGACGCTTGCTCCGTCAGGAACCCGGTGAACCCCATGGATTCCCTGCCCGTTGCTTTAGAGGCCTTTCGTCTGCCGGATGAACGCCTTGGTCAAGCCTATGAAGCCACCTCGCCTGAACAGCGGGGCTGGATCAAAACCACGCTGGCGCTGGTCGAGGCAACGTACCCCGCGTTGCCCTCTGGTTTTGAACAGCGTGTAGAGTCTGTCGCTGCCGGATACGGCAACACGGTGCGACAACGCCGAGCACCGTGGACAGCGCTTGTAATCGGGTCAGACACGGCCTCGCCGATCCGCCTTGCCGCCGCGATCATGTCCGCACGGCTGGCGGGTGTGGAACAGGTGCTGGCGATCTGGACAGGTTCGTGCCCTCCCCCGGACGCCCTGCTCGCCACGCTCGAACTGACGGGTGTGGAACAGACCTTTGCGCTGTCAGACGCCAGTGCGGTGCTTGCCAAGCTGTGCCAAGCCGAAACCACACACGAGCGCGGGCGGCTCCTCTGCTTTGGCACGCCTGCCGACACGCTCCGTGAAACCGCCCACCGTCTGGACATCCCGCTGTGGGAAGACCTGACGCCGCGCCTTGCTCTGCTTGACGCTCCCTCGCTTCAAGACGCGCCCTTTGATCTTGAAACCATCCGCTGGGCGCACCCAGACGCAACTCCCGTCTGTGTGACCTCGGCAACACTTGCGCACACAGCGCGTGCTGTTTCTGACGCTGCAACAGGTCGGTATGAGGCGCTGTACGCTCCTGCCTCCGCCGCAGTGCCGCACGGGTGCGCGGTGTTGACGCTGTGTCCCGGACTCGAAGGCGCCTGGGTCTGCCCAGATCTGCCACCTTCCTTCTTTAGCAACACCACCCGAATCTTGTACCGACTGTAGCTTTTTACAAAGGAAGATGCCATGAGCGAAGCTCAAGCCATACGCAACATCGGCGTCATTGCCCACATCGACGCCGGTAAGACCACGCTTTCCGAGCGCATGTTGTTCTACACCCGCAAGATCCACCGCATGGGCGAAGTACACGACGGCACCGCCACCATGGACTACCTGCCAGAGGAACAAGAACGCGGCATCACCATTTCCTCTGCCTGCACCACCTGCGACTGGAACGGCACCGCCATCAACATCATTGACACGCCGGGGCATGTGGATTTCACCATCGAAGTGGAGCGTTCTCTGCGGGTGCTTGACGGAGCTGTCGGGGTGTTTTGCGCGGTGGGCGGCGTGGAACCGCAGTCAGAAACCGTGTGGCGCCAGTCCGAACGCTTTGGGGTGCCGAAACTCGCCTTCATCAATAAAATGGACAGAATCGGTGCGGATTTTGACGCGGTACTCGAATCCATGCGCACAAGGCTCGGTGCGCTGACTCTGCCTCTCCTCATCCCGCTTGGCGCGGCTGAAACCTTTCGGGGTCTGATCGACCTCATCACGCTGGAACGTCTGGACTTTGCGGAAGAAGATCAGGGGCGCACATGGACGCGCAACCCCCTCACTGCCGACGAGAACGCTTTTGCCGCACCGTGGCGCGAACGGACGCTTGAACGGCTGGCGGAAAACGACGACACGTTTTTTGAGCAATACCTTTCTGCAAACTACACCGCAGCCGACATCCGCGCTGCTGTGCGCCGAGCTACCCTTGCCAGACGCCTCACCCCGGTGCTGTGTGGCTCTGCCCTGCGCAACACCGGGGTGCAGCCGCTGCTTGACGCGGTGGTCGCCTTTCTCCCCGCGCCAGAAGATCTCCCGCCCGTGCTGGCACACGCCGCGCCGTGTGCCGACGCCACCTCGGCTGCAACCCCCATCCCCTGTGACCGCGCCCTGCCCTTTACCGGACTGGTGTTCAAGGTGCTCATGGACGGCGGACGCAAGCTCGCCCTTGTGCGGCTCTACGCCGGAACCCTGCACGAAGGCGACGCCTGCCACAACGTCACCCGCACGGTGGACGAGCGGGTATCCCGGCTCTACCGCCTCCACGCTGACCGCCGTGAACAGCTTGCAGAAGCCTGCGCCGGGGACATTGTGGCGGTCATCGGGTTGCGCTCGGCGTGTACGGGCGACACCCTCGGCGTTCCCGGCTCCTCGCTCCTGCTGGAGTCTATCGACGCCTACCAGCCTGTGATTTCCCTTGCCCTTGAGCCGCGCAACGCTGATGAAGGCAAGACGCTTGATGAAGCCCTCGAACGCTTCTGCATTGAAGATCCAACGCTGACCACAGGCCTTGATGAAGGTTCGGGGCACCGCATCGTTTCCGGCATGGGCGAACTGCATCTGGACGTGATTCTCGAACGCATCCACCGCGAATACGGCATTGCGCCGCGCTCTGGCAACCCGCAGGTCATCCGCCGAGAAACCCCCACCCGTACCGCGTCTGCCGAAGGTCTGTTTGACCGTGAACTCGGCAAGGAACACCACATCGGACAGGTGTTGCTCACGGTTTCCCCGCGTCCACGAGGCGAGGGCAACAGCGTGCGCTTTGCTGACGCCACCGCCGCCTTGCCCGCGCTCTTTTGTGACGCGGCACGGCAAGGCGTGGAAAACGCGCTCCAGTCAGGGCCTGTCACCGGGTACCCCCTGCAAGATATTGACGTGTGCATCACCGACATGCCGCGACGAGACGGCTCCACCGTGGCGGGCTACCACATGGCTGCGGGCATCGCCGTGCGCACGGCTCTAGAAGCCGCTGCCATCGCGCCGCTTGAGCCGATCATGGCGGTCGAAATAGCCGCACCGGAAGCCATCCTCGGCGCCGCGCTGAGTCTTTTTGGGAGCCGTGGGGGCAAGGTCGAAAACATCCTTGATCACGCAGGACTCAAACTCGTTCAGGGTCTCGCCCCCCTGAGCCGCCTCTTTGGTTTCTCCACTGACTTGCGTTCCGCCACCCAAGGCCGCACCGGCCTTGTCATGAAATTTGAAAAGTTTGACCGGATATAAAGTGCTGGGGAGAGGGACGCCTTTTTTATACAAAGAAAACAGGGTGTAAGAAAAAGCAAGAAGACTGCCGTTTTTCTTGTCGCAAAAAAATCGCAAAATCGCAAAAAAAAGCGCACAAAACGATTGACAGAACAGGCGCACTCGTCTATTTACTCTCCTCGGGTGTTGGGCTATCGTTCAATTGGCAGGACGACGGATTCTGATCCCGTTAATCGTGGTTCAAGTCCACGTAGCCCAGCCAACACTCACGTCCCCATCGTCTAGCCGGCCCAGGACAACGGCCTTTCACGCCGTCGACAGCGGTTCAAATCCGCTTGGGGACGCCACAAAAGAAGATCAGGCAGTTACATGTATGTGTAGCTGCCTTTTTTTGTGTGCTGCAAACGAGCCGAGCCTTTTCAAGCCGAACAGGCTCCAAAAGCCATAGTGAGCTGAAAAGTTTATGATACTCTGTTGATACCGAAAATAAAATCTCTCTTTTTTATCATAATAGACAAAATAATTTATAAAAAATTGACAAAAGGAACTTTTTATGTTTTTTGATAACAAACAAGCAACACGCCTCTGTCAACCGTGGCAACCCTTGTATCAAGAGGAGAAATCCTATGGAACGCATCACCGGCATTCTTGAAGCAATCAATCATGTGGTCTGGGGGCCGGGTATGCTGGTGCTGCTCATCGGCACGGGTCTTTATCTGACTGTCGGCTTGCGGTTTCTGACGTTTCGCAAAATCCATACAGGCTTTAGCAATTTATGGAAGGGGCGATCCAGTGGCTCTGGCAAAGGTGAATTGACGCCGTTCAATGCCTTGATGACAGCCCTTGCGGGCACCATCGGTACAGGAAGCATTGCCGGAGTGGCTACAGCCATCTTTTTAGGTGGCCCCGGAGCCTTATTCTGGATGTGGTGTACGGCGATGGTTGGCATGGCGACAAAATTTACCGAAGTGCTGCTTGCGGTGCGGTTTCGTGAAGTCACCCCTGCGGGCAACTTTGTGGGCGGCGCCATGTATTTCATCAAAAACGGCCTTGGCCCCAAATGGACGTGGCTGGGGACGCTGTTTTGCGTGTTCACCGTGGTGGCCTGTTTTGGGACAGGGAACGCGGTGCAAAGCAATTCCATTGCAGAAGCGCTGGCTCACGGTTTTGGGGTGCCAACATGGATAACGGCGCTGACCCTGTTTGTGCTGGTCGGGGGCGTTTTGCTTGGCGGGTTAAAGCGCATCGGTAACGTGGCAGGGCGAGTGGTGCCGTTCATGGCGAGTACCTACATCGCTGCTTCGTTGCTGGTTCTTGTCCTCAACATCACCGAAATACCTGCTGTTTTTATGCTCGTAATCACTGAAGCCTTCACCCCCACAGCGGCACAGGGTGGTTTTGCCGGTGCGACACTGATGATGGCGATCCGGTACGGCATGGCTCGCGGCGTGTTTTCCAACGAGGCAGGTCTTGGCACCGCCCCAATCGCCCACGCGGCGGCTGAAACCGTTTCGCCGCTCAATCAGGCCATGATCGGGATGCTCGATACCTTCATCACGACCATCATTGTGTGCAGCATGACGGGTTTTGCCGTCCTTGTCACAGGCCAGTGGACATCTGGCATCACAGGGGTGACGCTGGTGGCTACCGCTTTTGAAGAAGCCTTACCCGGATTTGGGACAACGCTGGTGTCTATCTCGCTGTCTCTGTTTGCGTTTACCACTATTCTGGGGTGGTGTGTCTACGGCGAACGGAGCGTCATCTACCTGTTCGGCGACAAAGGCTTGATCCCTTTTCGTGTGCTGTACACCTGTATGGTGCCCATCGGTGCCGTGGCGCACCTTGACGTGGTGTGGATTCTCGCTGACACCGTCAACGCACTCATGGCGATTCCAAACCTGACCGCAGTACTGCTCCTGAGTCCCGTCGTCTTCAAGATCGTCAGAGAATACGAGCTAACAGAACGATTGAAGAAACAATGATAATGATACTGTAAACAGGCACCTACATGTTTTTGGGGTGCCTGTTTACGTTTCATGGCTACGCTCATGTTGGTTCCACGCCGAGGCAAACGCTGGTGAGGCGTGTGTGTGGTGGTGGCGTTGACGGTGTTCGTACTCTGGCGTAGAGGCGAAGCAAGGAGTTTATCATGAAGAAAATCGACGCACACGCACATGTTGGCTATTTTGGGGGATGGGCAGATGTAGGGCTTACGGCTGAACAGATGGTGCGTGCCATGGATCAGCATGAAATCGAACGCACCGTCATCAGCTATATGGATACTACAGTGACTGAAGAGGCCGTTCGTCAATTCCCGTCACGATTTACGGGTCTCATATGGGTCAATCCTTACGAAGGTGAGCAAGCACTCGTCTTGGCTGAACGGCTTATCCGCGAACAGGGATTCAAAGGCATCAAGCTACACCCCCTGCTCAACGCCTTCACCGCCAACGACGCCGTGGTGCATCCGGTTATGGAACTTGCTGAACAGCTCAACGTGCCTGTGTTTGTGCATTCAGGGCATCCTCCTTTTTCTCTTCCCCACAGCATTGTGCAGCTTGCGCAAGATTTCCCTTCTGTTCCTGTCGTGATGGTACATATGGGACACGGGAATGGTATTTATATTCAGGCCGCTCTTGATCTTTCAAAAAAGACAGACAACGTCTATCTCGAAACGTCTGGAATGCCTATGCATACAAAAATTCGTGAAGCGTACAATACTGTAGGTCATGAACGGATTTTCTGGGGAAGTGACGCGCCCTTTCACCTGTATGAAGTCGAAATGTTGCGCACACAGTTGTGTGGATTGGATGATAAGGCGTTAGAAAAGATTTTCTATACCAATATACACACCTTTTTGCATCTGGATTGATCTTTTCCTCTTCGAGAAAGACGGTCGTGTACGCTTGTTGGTAGCGGCCTGCACTGTGGATATACAGTGCAAGCCGCTTTTGTAACACTATGGTCTGTTGGTGACATGGGAAAACGCGGTCTGCAAGAAAGGAAGCAATGCCGCGATGGAGGATGCAGGTGTCGGGTGCGCGAGGAAGCCCATGTAGCGGTTTACCTTGAAGGCCGTTGTACAAGACTCGTCCATCGTTTTTCCCGCAGCCAGAAGTGCGCTGACGATGCCTGTCAACGTGTCACCGGTACCGCCGACTGGCTCTAGCATGGGCACATCTGGAGTAGCAATCGTTTCCAGAATGCTCCCCTTGTGAACATGGCGATCAACGCTACCTTTCACGAGCATATGCTGCGAGGCGTTGTTGTGGGCGTAGGCTGCTGCAATGAGTTCTTCCGCTCGTGCTTCATCAGCAAGAAAGAAGTTGCGTGTATAGAAGGGGTGTGGGGCTTTTTCGTCTGCCAGAAAAGCCAGCTCGCCGATGTCTGGCGTGAACAAGTCGTACTGTTCGGCATAGCCGCTCATTTTTGCAGCGTACATATAGCCCGCGTCCGCCACCAGTAGCGGGCGATCTGCAAGGGCTTCAAGAGCCATGAGAATGCGGTTATGGTAATCCACATCCGGCAAAAGGTAGTGAAAGGTGATGCCACGCGGTTGCATCTTTGGCAGGAGTTGGAGGAGTTTTTCATAGACTTCTCTGGAGCCTTTGCCATTGCCCGTGTCTCCGGCAACCAGCGCGTAGAGATCAGTAGCGTTTTTTTCTGGAACAAGCTGTGCGTAGGCGAGTGCGGCAGCGGTCAGCATGGCGGGAGTGCCCCGGTTCACGGAGCAGGACAGATCGCCGAGCGCGAGTTTTTCCTCTCGCGTTGTGCAGGGCGCCACCACTAAGGGACAGGCTGGGTCGGGAATGGTTCCGACAAAAAGCCATGGACGGGAAGGAGATACGGGGGTTTTCAGCACGGCGTATCCTTTACAGTCAGGAGCAGTTCTTGTGCTGCAAGGTGGAGCGCATAGCCGCACAGCGTCTGCCCGTATTCTTTGATACAATCTGTTTCACGAATATTCTTGCCGATCAGTTGCGCGGCGAGATACGGGACATCAGGACAGCCGCCGCCGGAAATATTGACGATCTGCCCGGAGTCCTTCT
>JAVVPW010000025.1:0-17546 GCA_036655575.1 Bilophila sp. | reverse complement strand
CTCCTCACCTTTACGGATCTGCACCCCTTCACAAAGCGCCTTGCGGGCAAGCTGTCCGGCGGCATGAAGCAAAAACTCGGTCTGGCCTGCGCTCTTTTGACCACACCGCGCCTTTTGTTGCTCGATGAGCCGGGAGTGGGGGTTGATCCGCTGTCCCGGCGGGAATTGTGGCGCATGGTGGCGGGACTTGCCGGGGACGGCATGTCTGTGCTCTGGTCAACAGCCTACATGGACGAGGCCGAACGCTGCGCCCATGTGCTCATGCTCGATCAGGGCAAACTGGTGTATCAGGGGCCGCCAGCAACCTTTATCCGGCGTGTGGCAGGTCGGGTTTTCTGCCTTGTTCCACCGCAGGGCGAAGCGCGGGCAACGCTGGCACTCTGGCAACAGCAACCGGGGGTGCGAGACGCGCTCATTCAGGGAAGCCGTATCCGACTTGTGCTGGAACACGCCGACACGTCTCGCCTCACCAATCCCCATTTGGCGATTGCCTCCCTGTTTCCGGTGCCACCCCGTCTGGAAGACGCCTACATCGACGCGGTAGGCGGGATGGATCTGCGCCCCTCCTCGTTTGCAGAGAACGGTTCTCCTGCGCTCTCCACGTCAGATGCGGCTGCCCCCCTCATTCGTGCCGCAGGCCTGACCAAGGTGTTTGGTACCTTTGTAGCGGCAAAGGACATTTCCTTTGAGGTGTTGCCGGGGCGGATTTTTGGGTTGCTAGGGCCAAACGGCGCGGGCAAGTCCACGACCTTTCGGATGCTGTGCGGGCTGTCCCGACCGACGCAAGGGGCGTGCTTTGTGGCGGGCATGAATCTGCTGACCGCAGCCGGAGCCGCACGCGCAAGGCTCGGCTACATGGCGCAAAAATTCTCCTTGTACGGCGACCTGACTGTGATGCAAAACCTGCGCCTGATGGCGGATCTGTACGACCTGCCACGGGAACAGGTACATAAACGCCTTGAAGAACAAGTGGAAACGCTGGATCTGACCGCGTTTTGCAAGGTCAAGGCCAATCTCCTTCCGCTAGGGCACAAGCAGCGTCTGGCCATGGCCTGCGCCACCCTGCACAAGCCCGCTGTGCTCTTTCTCGACGAACCCACCTCTGGCGTTGATCCCCGCACCAGACGCGAATTCTGGAAACACATCAACGCCATGACCCGCAACGGCGTGGCTGTCCTTGTGACCACCCATTTTATGGAAGAAGCCGAATACTGCGACGAAATCGCGCTGGTTTTTCAGGGCGCGATCATCGCCAGAGGCACACCTGACGAACTCAAGGCGCACTGCCCGCTGGCGAAAAAGCCAACACCAGCGCACGGTGCTGTGACGAGCACGCCAGACATCACGCTTGAAGAGGCTTTCATCGCCTACATCGAACAGGTGAACCAGAAAGACAACGGTGCTGCATGAACACAGTACGCCACCCCGCACTCCTTTGGACACGCCAGCTTGTGGCGCTGATGGGCAAGGAAAGCAAGCAGATTGTGCGTGACCCGTCTTCGTACCTTGTGGCGGCGGTGTTGCCCATGATCTTTCTGTTGCTGTTTGGCTACGGCATCACGCTTGACGCCGGGGTGATGGACATTGTGGTGCTTGACGAGAGCGACAGCGCGGCGGGGATGGCGATCCGCACGGATTTTGCGCATTCGCCCAATTTTCGCGTCCACTCAGCGAAGTCTCGTGAGGACGCCGCCCGGATGATGCGCGACAGCGTGATTTCCGGTTTTGTCGTGATCCCTTCTGATTTTGCATCGCTCCTGCTCAGGACAACGGCTAGGAACGAGGGGGCACCGATTCAGGTTATTGTCTCAGGGAGCGAACCAAACACCGCCCAGTTTATCCGTGGGTACAGTCAGGGTGTCATCAGCAACTGGGCACAAGCGCGGATGAAGACAGGGAAACCAGCGCAAAATGCACTTGAAGTGGTACCGCGGTACTGGTTCAATCCGGCGGCGCAGAGTCGCTGGTTTCTGGTGCCGGGTTCCATTACGGTGGTCATGACGCTGATCGGAACCATGCTCACGGCGCTGGTCATCGCACGCGAATACGAACGCGGCACGATGGAAGCGCTGTTTGCCACACCTGTGAGCCGAATGCAGATCCTGCTTGGAAAGTGCATTCCGTATTATTTTCTGGGGATGTTTTCCATGATCTTGTGTGCGCTTGCGGGGGTGTTTCTGTTTGAAGTACCGTTGCGAGGCTCTGTCTTTGCCCTTTTCTTGCTCTCTAGCGCCTTTCTCATGCCCGCGCTGGGTCAGGGATTGCTCATTTCTATTCTGACCAAGGAACAGCTTCTTGCCGCACAGACCGGGTTGATTACGGGCTTTCTTCCGGCGATCATTCTTTCCGGGTTTATTTTTGACATCAACAGTATGCCCACCTTCTTGCAGTACCTGACCCTGCTGATCCCGGCTCGACATTTCAACGTGGCTCTCCAGACGGTCTTTCTTGCCGGGGACATCTGGGCTATTTTTCTTCCCGGCATGGCCTATATGCTTGGTCTTGCTGCGATTTTTCTAGCGCTGACCTACCATAAGCTCGTCAAGAGACTGGATGCGTGACATGCGAAAAATACTGGCTATCGCCTGGAAAGAACTGCTGGTACTGATGGGATCGCGCAAGAGTCGGTTCATGGTGCTTATTCCGCCGGTGATTCAGCTTTTCCTCTTTGCGTGGGCTGCGACGATGGAAGTCAAAAATGTGGATGTGGTGGTGCAAAATCAGGACAGCGGCGTGTGGAGTCAGGAAGTGATACGCCGTTTGCGGGGTTCGACAACGTTTCGCCACCTGCTGTTTGTAGACAACCCAAAGCAAGCTGAAGAAGCTCTCAATCGGCAAGATGTGCTGATGGTTGTGGTCTTTCAGAACGACTTTTCGCGCACCATTCTGGCTGGCGGCACCGGACAGGTGCAACTTTTACTTGACGGGCGACGCTCCAACGCCGCACAGATCGTGGCGCAGTATCTGGAACAGATCGTGCGCGACGTGGCGAACACGGTTTTAGACGGGAACAAACAGGGTGGGGTACAAGTGGACATCCGACCGATCAACTGGTTCAACCCCAATCTGGATTTTCAGTGGTTCATCCTGCCCAATCTCATCGGCACCATCAATTTTATCATGGGGATTCTTATCACAGGTCTGACGGTGGCGCGGGAGCGGGAGCTGGGGACGTTTGACCAGATGCTGGTTTCTCCGGCGGAATCCGTGGACATTGCCGTTGGCAAACTCATTCCCGGTTGCGTGATCGGGCTGGTACACGGGACGATTTTTTTTGTGTCGGCACGCTGGTTTTTCGGTGTCCCGTTTGAGGGGTCGATCGTTGTGCTCTATGTTTCTATGCTCTTGTTTTCGCTGGCGGTGTGCAGTCTGGGCTTGATGGTGTCGTCGTTTGCCACCACCCAGCAGCAGGCCTTTTTAGGGTGTTTCACCATCGCTGTGCCCTGTATTTTGCTGTCTGGCTTCATGACACCTGTGAACAACATGCCGATGTTTCTACAGAATCTGAGCCAGCTCAACCCGCTACGCCATTTCATCGTGATCCTTCAGGGATTGTTTTTGAAGGACATCTCCCTGCCTGCCGCGCTCGACAGTGGGGCGCGGATCGCTGGCATCACCTTGGTGTCTGTTCTTCTCGCCATCTGGATGTTCAAACGCAAAGCGTGACAGAAGAGAAAAGGAGCGCTATTCCATGACTCTTGTTGCGCATTCTGTCTGGAATGGCTATAACGTACCGTGCCGAAGGGTTGAAAAGAGTGTCAACGAGGGGGATGCGTGGATATTGCGAACGTAGTGGCTGTGATCATTCTGGTGGGCGCCGGGGCGCTTCTCTTTGTGATCAGCAAAACCCTGCACAAGAAATACCGTACACAACGTGAGCTGGTCGGCCAAAAGCAGGGCGTGATCAGCATTCTGGATGAGGCGGTCAACAACCGTTGCCGGCTCGATATCAAATTCATCAAAGGTGATATGGGCGGGCGCTACATGCGTGGGCCGTGCATGGCTATAGGGAGCGAAAAGATTCTTGTTGATACCGGACTGCGCTATGGTCTACAAGGGTGGATCGGGCAAAAAGTTCATGTTTTTTTTCAGCTTTCTAACGCTGAAGGCCTTCGTTATTATGATTTTTTTTCCTCTGTCACGCGGGTACACCGCTACGAGGGCGGGTACGCTCTTGAGCTGGAAACGCCAAACAGCCTCAACAACAACCAAAAGCGCACCTTTGTCCGCCTGATCCCCACATGGCGCATGGTCAGAGAGCTGAATCTGTGGACACAGCTCACGGAATCTGGCCTTGGCACGCCGCCTGTGGACATGCCCCCACCCGTGTACACAGCAGCTTCTGTGACGGTAGACAACATTTCAGGCGGTGGCATCCGGCTTATCATCGCGCTTGAAGAGGGTGAAGACCCGCCGCTACTGACACGCGAGGAAAAGCTCTATTTTTATCTCAGCGTGCAGGGCATGGAGCACAAGGAAAATCTGCAACTCTGGCTGGTGGGCGAAATTGTGGATTTCAAGGCCACAACGCCGGAAATATTTTCTTTGAGTCTCAGATTCCAGAGCTGGGCACCGGATACCGCGTCAGACCTTGAACTGTCATGGTTTCCCGTAGACGGAGAGGGCGGTGTGCCTCCGCTTGCGGCGTGGGTCATGTTGCGCCACCTTGAAATGAGCCGCAGACAGGCGGGTGGGTTGAATTGATTCCCGTTCGTGTATATTCTTTTTTCCTGCACATCGTGGCAAAAGAGGATATCGCAACAGTGTGTGCGTCATTTTTTTGGAGTACGCGAAAAAATTCCAGCATTCGTGGTACTGTTCACCATACAACGTAGGAGATACGCTTGGACCGAAGTACGGACAAAAGTTTGTGGGAGCGATTTTGCTCGATGTTTGGTAGCCGTTCGGGAGAGACACTCGAACAGGCCGTGATGGAAGCCCGTGACGATGGAGAACTCGATCTCACAGAAGGCTCCATGATCCTCAGTATCCTGCGCCTTGAAAATGTGCAGGTACAAGACATCATGACTCCCCGAACTGATTTCGACTGCGTGGCCACAGGTTCTCCCGTCTGCGAGGTTGCCCGGACAATTCTTGAAACCGGACACTCCCGACTGCCCATCTACAAGGACACACGCGACAACATCATCGGCATTGTCTATGCCAAGGATCTCATCGGCTTGCTCCTTGATCCGGCGCAACACCAGTCGCCTGTAGACGACATCATGCGGGTGCCGTTCTTTGTGCCGGAAACCAAGATTGTGGGCGAACTGCTGCAAGAGTTTCGGGCGCGCAAGAACCATATCGCCATTGCTGTGGATGAATACGGCGGCACATCCGGCCTTGCAACCATTGAGGATGTCCTTGAAGAGATTGTCGGCGACATTGAGGACGAGCACGATGCGCCAAAAGAAGAAGACATCCGCGTCCTTGGCGATTCGCGCTATGAACTTTCAGGACGCGCCTACCTTGAAGACATGGTGGAGCTTGGCATCGAGCTTGATGCAGAAGAAGTGGACACCATCGGCGGCTACCTGTGCCTTGAAGCCGGACATGTCCCAGAAGTCGGTGAGGTTTTTGAGTGCGAAGGCTGGCGCTTCACGGTCAATGAGGCCGATGTCAAGCAGATCCGCCGTGTGCTCATGGAACGGATTGTAGAACAGGAAAGCGACAGCGAATAGCTTTTGTCTGGCATCGCAAGTGTCGCGCAAAGTTCGTTGTAAATCTACCTCTTGAGAGGTGAGAGAAGGGGAATCCGGTCAGGGTTCCCCTTTTCTCACCTCTTTTTCCGCTCCTTTTGTTGACATAGCCCCCAAAATTGTGGAAGATTATACCAAATCGTTTCGCTTACTCCGAAACGGGCCCGCTCCCGCTTGCGGCGCTCTAGAAGAGTTTTTGTACCGCAGCCAGTCCCGGGTTCTTACCGCACCACGTCGCGTCAGCAGAGCGTTTCCCTGTTTGGGGCACTGAAGATTTCGCTGGGAGGGACTATGCGTTTTTGTTTTGACAAGTTAGCCAGCCAGAATATCCGCAAGTCATTGTACAAGGAATGGCTTGAAACCAACGGACTTGGAGATTACGCATCGAGTTCGCTTATATGCTGCAACATGCGTAAGTACCATGGGTTGTTCGTCGCAAATCTCGACACCCCGCCTGGGCGGCATGTGTTGCTTTCCACGTTGGACGAAACCCTGCGCGTGGGCGAACGCGACTTTGCTTTTTCCTGCCGCAAGCACCCCGGTGTCTACCATCCCCGAGGGCATGAATACCTTGAGGGCGTGGACATCGGCGAATGGCCCCGGTTCACATACCGGATCGGCGGCTTTCAGCTGGTGCGGGAGTTGCTCATGCCACAGGGCAAGCGTCAGCTTCTGTTGCGCTATACCCTGCTTGCCCAGCAAGACGCGGCGGTTTCCGATTCTGCCAGCGCTGAAGCGCTCCGAAAGACCCCCCCGGTCACCTTGCGCCTCCGCCCTTTGCTGGCGTTTCGCTCCTTCCACACGCTCACCCATGCCAATCTGGATCTGCACGTCGAAACCAGCTCCGTACCCGGTGGCTTTGGCGTAAAGCCTTATGACGATATGCCGCCCTTGTTTGTGCAGTCTTCTGCAAACGCGACCTTTTTCCCGTCTCCAGACTGGTATTACAGCGTAGAATACCTCATGGAACGCGAACGCGGGTTTGACGCGAGTGAAGATCTGTTTCAGCCGGGTGTGCTTGATTGCGTCATGGAACCCGGTGTGCCTGTGTATGTGCTGGTGGGAACCGAACCGTTCGCCGCCGCAGCAGAACCCAGCAGCAAGTCTGCTCCCAGAGCAAAGGGCAAGGCCGCTTCGGACGAAACCACGCCCACCCCAGAACGTCTGAACGCGCTGTGGGAACAAGAAGTGCAGCAACGTCTTGAGCGCCGTACCAAGGCACGCACGGGCAAGACCGGAGCCAGTCTTTCAGGCCGTCTCATGCGCTATCTTGCCGAAGAAGGCCGCAAGTTCCTCGTGCGCACCCCACAGGGCACGCCCGCTATTCTGGCAGGGTACCACTGGTTTGAGGCATGGGGACGAGATTCTCTCATCGCGTTGCCGGGGCTGACGTTTTATGCCGGACGTGAAGAGGAAGGGGTGGAACTTCTCCGAGCCATCGGCGCCTCGGCGCGAGACGGACGGATTCCAAACTTTTTCAGTCCAGACGGAAACCATGCCTACAACTCTGTAGACGCTTCGCTGTGGTATATCTGGGCAGTGCAGCAAATGTTGCTGGCAGCGCCCCATCTGGAACCGTTGGCTCGTGAAGTCTGCTGGCCTGTCATCAAGGCTATCACCACCGCATACAGCACAGACAAGGTGCCCCATGTGCGGATTGACCCTTCCGGTTTGCTTCAGGCCGGAGACGCCAGCACCCAGCTCACATGGATGGACGCCAGCGTCAACGGCGTTCCTGTGACGCCACGAGCCGGGTACCCTGTAGATATCAATGCCTTGTGGTATAATGCGCTGGCGTTTACAGACTATCTGGCGCGCAAATGCGACGAACCAGCGTGGAAATGTGGCGACAGACTGCTTTCGCTTCGGACGGCGTTCGGAAGAGCGTTTCATGTAGGCGGTATCCCTAGCTATCTTGCTGACGTTTGCCTTCCAGATGGCGGACAGGATACGGCTATTCGTCCCAACATGCTGCTTGCCGTCTCCCTGCCCTTTGCGGTGCTTGACGACGATCAGCAGGCCGGCGTTGTGGAAACCGTGCGCAACAACCTGCTCACGCCCTACGGGTTGCGGACACTTTCACCCGGCTCACCTGCTTATCAAGGATTGTATGAGGGCGACTCAGAGGCGCGGGACAGCGCCTACCATCAGGGCACCGTCTGGCCGTGGTTGCTTGGCGCTTATGGGGACGCGCTGTTGCGGGTTGCGTGGGATACAGAAGGTGCGGTGCGCGATCTTTTGGTCACGCTCACGCCGTTGTTCTCCACCCACCTTGGCGAGGCAGGGGTAGGGTCGATTTCTGAGATTTTTGACGGGAACCCGCCGCATCTGCCCGGAGGGAGTATCGCCCAAGCCTGGAGCGTAGGGGAGTGTCTGCGTCTGCTCCAGAAACTGCGACAAGCCGCGCCAGCCGCGTATGCCGACTGGGAAATTTCACTCGGCACCAGAACAAACCGGATCTACCGGGGGTGAGGTGCGCTCTCAGGTAAAGGTGTCTCAGATGACGGATTGAGGTTTTAGTTTAGAGTAACAGGAGGGAGTTATGCGCGTACTCATGTTCGGTTGGGAGTTTCCGCCTCATGTCAGTGGCGGACTGGGCACAGCCTGCTACGGGATGACCCGCGCTCTGGCAAGCAGAGGAACGGACATCTTGTTTGTGTTGCCCTGCCTCCTGTCGGCGCCTGCCGAGACAGCCGGACAGCACCATAAAGAGCAAGCCTCTCCCCCCCCTCCTCTGGAGTTTTCGGCCTCGCCGCCGCGTGCTCCGGCTGTGACGTTGCAAGAGGCGTCTGTCGGCGCAGGGACAACAACGCTCCAAGGCGTGGGCGCTCTTTCGGCAACGCCAGCAATGGCACGGCCTTATGTTGCGCCAAAGCCAAAGCCAAAGCCCGAAGAACCCGTGACTGACAGGCATTTCCGTCTCCTTTCCGCCTCTGACGTGCGCACCTCCAGTGCGGACTTTACGCAAGCGGCGCGTGTTTCGCATGAGGTCAATCAGGAGCTTGTGCCTGAGCGGTGGGAAGAGCGTCTCAAGGTGCAACCTGTCGGTTCCACGCTGTTTGCCTACGCCACGCCAAAAAGCTACCGCCAGCGGCACGGGGACAACAATGATGAAGCGCACAGGGTTGCAGCGACTGAGGCACGCTTTGAACGCGGTGCCGCTTTTGAGGACGACGGCGGTGCTGGCACGAACAGGCCTGATCTCGGAGCGTTTGCGTCAGCATCAGCAGCGGGAGGAGAGGGGTTTAGCTATGGGGCTGGGCAACCGTATATCCTGAAAGGCGGGTACGGCCCGGATCTCATGACAGAGGTCTACCGCTTTGGGGACGCCGCAGGTGCCATTGCGCTCCGCGAAAACTTTGACGTGATCCATGTCCACGACTGGATGACCTACCCGGCAGGCATGGCGGCAAAGCGCCTCACGGGCAAGCCGCTGGTGGCGCACATCCACGCCACAGAATACGACCGCAGCGGGAAAAACATCAATCAGGAAGTGGCTCGGATTGAGCAAGCAGGGATGATGGCAGCGGATCGGGTGGTGGCGGTGAGTCACTACACCCGCGAGCTGATTATGCGGCGCTACGGCATCCCCGGCGACAAGATTTCAGTGGTACACAACGCCGTGACGCGCAGTGAAGCCCCCGCCGCCTACCATGTGCCGCAGGGGTGCGAGAACGAAAAACGGGTGCTGTTCATGGGTCGGGTGACCTACCAGAAAGGCCCGGAATACTTTGTCGAGGCCGCGCATCTGGTGTTGCGACGGATGCCGGGAGTGCGTTTTGTCATGGCGGGGAGCGGCGACATGCTTTCTCGCATGGTGCGGCGCGTTGCGCAATTGCGTATGGGGAGTCGGTTTCACTTCACGGGCTTTCTCAAGGGCGGCATGGTGGATCAGATGTACGCGACAAGCGATCTTTATGTCATGCCCAGTGTTTCCGAACCGTTTGGGATCGCCCCTTTGGAAGCGATGGTCTACGACACGCCGGTGCTCTTGTCCCGGCAGTCTGGGGTCGCGGAAGTGGTGAAAAACGCCCTCAAGGTTGATTTTTGGGACATCCGGGAAATGGCGAACAAAATCTGCGCCGTCCTCGCTTACCCCCAGTTGGCGTCCGCCGTGGTTGCCAATTGCCGCGAAGAGCTGAAAAGCATCAAGTGGGAAAATTCGGCGGATCTGCTCAATGTCATCTACCGCAATGTCTGCGCCGGGAGGGGTTGAAAATGACTGCAATCTGTCTGCATTTTCAGGTACATCAGCCGTATAGGCTTCGTAATTATACGTTCTTTGACATCGGTGGCGTCCACGACTACGCCGATGAAGACGCCAACTGTGACGACATGCTCGCACTCGCCCGCAGATCGTATCTGCCTATGAACGCGCTCTTGCTC
Organism: Bilophila sp.; assembly: GCA_036655575.1. Taxonomy (GTDB): domain Bacteria; phylum Desulfobacterota; class Desulfovibrionia; order Desulfovibrionales; family Desulfovibrionaceae; genus Bilophila. Next base: position 7,461 of record JAVVPW010000025.1, on the reverse strand, counting down.
GATCTCATTCGCCTGTTTGACGGGCGTTTCCGGGTGAGTTTCTCGCTTTCGGGCACGGCTCTTGAGCAGTTCGACACCTACACGCCGGAAGTCATCCAGAGTTTCCGCGAACTTGTCGCAACCGGACAGGTGGAATTGCTTTCAGAAACCTACGCGCATTCGCTGGCTTTTTTGTATTCTCCCGACGAATTTCAAGAGCAGGTCAGACAGCACGACGCCAAGATAGAAGAGCTGTTTGGGGTTCGTCCACGGGTGTTTCGCAATACAGAACTCATTTATAACAACGAGCTTGCCCGCACCATTGAAAAGATGGGCTACGCTGGCATCCTTGCAGAAGGTGCGGATCAGGTGCTTGGGTGGCGCAGTCCAGATTTTGTGTACCAGCCGGTGGGTTGCCTGAAGTTGCGGTTACTGTTGCGCAATTATCGTCTGTCGGAAGACATTGCGCTGCGCTTTTCGCGGCAGGATTGGGACGGCTTCCCGCTCACGGCAGAAAAGTTTTCGGCTTGGGTACACGCGGCGGGCGCGGCTGCGGCTGAAGGGGGGAGTGTTGGCGAATCCATCAATCTGTTCATGGATTATGCGGTTTTTGGAAGGCATCAGCGGGCGGAAAGCGGGATTTTTGCCTTCATGCGCGCTTTGCCGGGGTTCTTGTTGAGTGACCCGCGCTTCAGCTTCTGCACACCTTCAGATGTGCTTGAAACCTGCGCCCCGGTGGCGCGGCTTGACGTGCCGCAGTTCACCTCATGGAGTGAAGTGGAGCGCGATCTCGCGGTCTGGATCGGCAGCGACATGCAAAAGGACGCCCTTGAAAGTGTCTATCGGCTGGAGCCGAAGGTACACGCTGTCCATGATCCTGAACTCCTTGCGGTCTGGCGTAGACTGCAAACATCGGATCACTTCCACCATATGAGCACCAAGTGGTTTGCAGACAACGGCATCCATGCGCGGCGCAATCCCTACACCACGCCGTACGATGCGTATATCAACTATATGAATGTTCTCGGTGATTTTGAATTGATTCTGGACAACGCCCTGCGTAAGGCGGCGTGAAGACATCAAGAACAGAAAGCCTTCTGAAACAGCACTGTTTCTGAAGAAGGCTTTCTGAGGATGAGGCGGACAGGAAGAAACCCTGCTTCCTTCCTGTCCGCTGTTCTTTTCTTTTTCCTCTTATATTGATAGGAAAGAGTGAGCAGTGCTGTTTTGCAGCAAGAGTTTTTGAACGTAACAAACGGAGCAACCATGCATGATATGTCGCGTGTAACACTTTTTGAGGTTAGCTGGGAAGTCTGCAACAAGGTGGGCGGTATTTATGCAGTTGTGAGTACCAAGGTACTGGAAGCACAAAAGCAGTACGGAGAAAACTATTTTTTGCTGGGGCCTGATCTTGGGCACAATCCAGAATTTGAGGAAACCGTCGAACCTTGTTGGGATATTCTCCGGCAGGTCATGGCGGTGCGCAACCTCTCCTGCCGCTTCGGGCGCTGGAACATACCCGGCAGACCCAAAGTCATCCTCGTGTCCTTCAAGGACCGCTACAACCAGAACCAGCTTCTCTCCGAACTGTGGACGCGCTACGGTGTGGATTCGCTCACCGGCGGCTGGGACTATGTGGAACCGGTGATGTTTAGCACCGCGTGCGGGGAAGTCATTGCAGCGCTTTGGCAGACGCTGGTGGAACCCGCCAAAGGTCTGGCTGTCGCCCAGTTCCACGAATGGATGTGCGGCGCGGGTCTGTTAGCGGTAAAACGTCTGGCACCGCGTGTTGCAACCGTCTTCACCACCCACGCAACCGTGCTTGGGCGGTGTCTTGCTGGAGCTGGCGTAGACATCTACCAGCAGATGCGCCAGATTTCGCCACGCCGGGAAGCCGCTGCGTACAACGTCACCGCCAAATGTTCGCTCGAATCCACCTCCGCCCGCGAAGCCGACTGTTTCACCACGGTCAGCGGGATCACAGCAGATGAAGCCGGTGTCTTTCTTGGCAGAACCCCGGATGTGGTCACGCCTAACGGACTGGATCTGCAAATCATCCCTGATTACAGTCAGGAACGCACGGAACCTGCCGCCTACCGCGCCAAACTCCTTGCCTCGGTAAGCAAGCTCGTGCGGCACGACCTCCCGCCGCAAACCCGGATCATGATTATTTCCGGTCGCTACGAATACCACAACAAGGGTGTGGATGTCTTTCTTGACGCGATGGCTGGGGTGAGTCAGGCGCTGCAACAGTCTCAGACGCATGTGCTGGCGCTGTGTACGGTCATGGGTGGACACAGCGGTGTCAATCAGGACGCGATCAACGGCAATCCTGAAGCGCGTTCCGATCAGGGCATGACCCCGGATGGACGCTCGGTATGGATCAGCAGTCATCATGTCTATGACCAGCCAAACGACTCTATTTTGAGCGCTTGCAACCGCCTCGGACTGACCAACCAGCCGGACAACCATGTGCAGGTGGTGTTCATCCCCGCCCTCATGAACGGCAACGACGGCTTTTTGAACATGTCCTACGATGAAGTGCTGGCGGCCTGCGATCTTGGGGTGTTCCCTTCATGGTACGAACCGTGGGGCTACACGCCGCAGGAAAGTGCCGCGCATTCCGTGCCCACGGTGACCACGGATCTTTCGGGCTTTGGACTCTGGGCGCGAACCATAGAGGAAGAGCGCGGCGGGAGCACAGGTGTCACCGTGCTTTCTCGGCGCCAGATTTCGTATGACGCCACGGTGACAGCGCTGCGTAGCGTGTTGCTCGAATACGCGACCTGTCCACAAAAAGAGCTGGACGCCAGACGGTGTGCTGTGCGCGCTCTGTCGGGGCAGTGCTCATGGAAGGAATTTTTCCCGCATTATGTCCTTGCTTTCAAGGCCGCACTCGAAAACGCCGGAGAGCGTGACGCTGCGCAAGACGATGTTCACGCTTCCACCGGACTCAGCCGCATCCTGACAGGCAGCACCTCCACCACACCGAGCCTGCACACCGCTACGGCTGTGGCTCGACTGCCGGAAGGACTCTCCCGCCTGCGTGAGCTGGCCTATAACTTCTGGTGGGCGTGGCACCCTGAAGCGTGGACGCTTTTTTCCATGCTTGACCCTGCCAACTGGAAAAAGAGCGGACACAATCCCGTGCGCACGCTTGAAGAAGTCAACACGGATCGACTGGTGTATCTTGCTGCGGACACCGGGTATCTCGACATCTACCACCGGGTCATGGCTTTGTTTGACCGCTACATGAGCGAAAAGCCGAACGTGCCGGGGCTGACTCTGGAACACCCTGTGGCGTATTTCTCCACGGAGTACGGACTCAACGAATGTCTGCCCATCTATTCTGGTGGGCTTGGGGTGCTGTCTGGGGATCACCTGAAATCTTCGAGTGACTTGAATCTGCCGCTGGTTGCCGTGGGACTCCTGTACCGCAACGGCTATTTTCAGCAGCAGATCGACCGAGACGGTCGGCAGGTCGCGGTGTATCCTGAAAACGATTTTTCGTTGCTCCCTGTGGAACAGGTCAAAACCGACAAGGGGCTTCCCCTCAGCGTGACGCTTGATCTTCCCGGACGGCAGTTGCAGGCGCTGGTCTGGCTGGTGCGCGTGGGGCGCATTTCGCTCTACCTGCTCGACACAGATTCGCCGCAAAACACCGACGACGACCGCCGGATCACCGCACGGCTGTACGAAGCTGACCGGGATCTGCGTTTACGGCAAGAAATCTTGTTGGGTATAGGTGGGGTGCGGCTGTTGCGCAAACTTGGCATCACACCAGCGCTGTTCCATATGAATGAAGGCCATTCGGCGTTCCTGGTGCTTGAACGCATCCGCGAGAACATGGTGGAGCACGGCATGACCTTTGCTGCGGCAAGCGAAGTTGTGCGCAGCAGTTGTCTCTTTACCACCCACACCCCGGTGGATGCGGGGAACGAACGCTTTAGCCTCGAACTCATGGAACGCTATTTCACCCCCACTGCGGCGAGTGTTGGCCTGAGCTGGCAGGAGTTTATCAAGCTCGGACGCATGGAAGAAGGCGGGCGCAATCAGTTTGAGATGACCGCGCTGGCGCTCAAGTTTTCGCTCCGTGCCAATGGCGTGAGCCGGCTGCACGGCTATGTCTCGCGCCACATGTGGCGGCAGGGCTGGAAGGGTGTACCCGTGTCTGAAGTGCCCATCGGGCATGTGACCAACGGCGTGCATATGCCGTCCTATGTGGGCGGCGCCATGCGAACCTTGCTCGACAGGCATCTGGGGAGTGACTGGGCGTGTCAGCCTCCAGAATCACCCATCTGGGAACGGATTCGGGATCTGCCGGACAGCTATTTCTGGGCGGCGAGACAGCATCAGAAAGCGGAAATGCTCGACACCATCCGCAAGAGTCTGCCCGCATCGTTTGCCAAGTTCAACATCCCGCGCAAGACGCAGAAAGAGATCTTTTCGCGGCTCACCCCGGCGGCGCTGGTCATCGGCTTTGCGCGGCGATTTGCGCCGTACAAGCGTGCCACACTCCTGTTTGCTGATCCTGAACGCTTGCAGCGCATCATTGGCAACCCCGATCAGCCCGTGATCTTTATCTTTGCGGGCAAGGCGCACCCGGCGGATACACAGGGCATTGACCTCATTCAGCAGGTAGTCAAGTACAGTCATGATCCGCGCTTTGCAGGTCGGGTGTTCTTTGTGGAAAACTACAGTCTGGCGGTTTCGCGGGTGCTTGCGCAAGGGTGCGATGTGTGGCTCAACACCCCCCGACGTCCTTATGAAGCGAGTGGCACCAGCGGGCAGAAGGTGCCGGTCAACGGTGGCCTCAATCTCAGTATTTCCGATGGCTGGTGGTGTGAAGGCTACGCTGATCCCACCGCACGCGAGACGCTTGATGCGCAGCGCAACGGCGCCCCGTATTGCGTCTATGACGGTGGCGAGTCAGACGCCTACGAAGGCTCGTGTGTTGACCTCTCAGGAGGCCGCAACGGCTGGACAATCGGGCCTGTGGTGGATCAGATGTTGCCGTCAGATGAGCAGAACGACTACGCCGATGCGGAATCGCTCTACACCTTGCTGGAAGAGTCGGTCTTGCCGCTCTATTTTGATCGGGATGTCGATGATGTGCCGCACAAGTGGCTCTCGTGGGGGAAAAACTCACTCCGTACCCTGACGGCGAAATTCAGCTCCAACCGGATGGTCAGAGATTATCTGAAGGAGTACTACCTGCCTTGCGCCAAACGCTACGCGCTGATGCAGGCTGAGGGTTTTGCCCTGCCTCGCCGTTTGTCGCAGTGGAAGGAAGACGTGACTACCCGCTTCTCAGCGCTCAAGCTCGACCATATCCGCATCGACGGTATGGAGGGCGATGTTCTGACCTGTGGGCAGCCCATCAAGGTTACGATACGCCTGCACCCCGGCATCATGGCGCTTGAAGAACTGCTGGCGCAGCTTGTCATTGGCCCCGGCAACGGGACGGACTTCACTTCAGAACCCGCTGTCGTTGACCTCAAGGGCAGAAGAACCGGAGACGGTTCCTACGCCTTCACAGGACACTACACCGCCGAAAGCAACGGGCTTTACATGTACGGCGTCCGTATCCTGCCCGTAACCCCCGGCCTCTTCTCCCCGCTGGAAAGCGGTCTGGTTCTGTGGGGGTAACGACGGTGGAAACCGAGAGGCACGTTGACACCGGCTCCCCTGCTGGTACAGAAGATGAAAAAACACGCCGCACGCCTTTGTCTGTCACACGGGCAAAGGCGCTGCGGGTGGCGGAAGAGCTGTTTCGGCGCAACGGCGTACAGGCTGCGAGTGTTGACGCGATCGCTACGGCTGCCGGAATCAAGAAAATGACGCTGTACCGCTGTTTTCCCGTCAAGGAAAACCTTGTACTCGCCTGTCTTCAGGTGTGGGAAGCGGCTTTTCAAGCCGAGTGGGAACAGAGCATGGCGCGCTTTCCCGAAGAACCCGCTCGGCAGCTCCATGCCTTTTTTGAGGATCAGGCGCAGGCTCTGTCGAGTCCTGACGCTTACGGTGTTGTTTTTCAGCGTCTTGCAGCGGCATATCCGAATCCAGAACATCCCGTCCGGTGTGGTATCCGTGAGCACAACGCGCTGTTACGCGCTAAAATCCGTGTGCTGGCACAAAAGGCGGAAGCCTCTGATCCCGAAACGCTCACAGACACGCTGTGCCTGCTGTTGGCAGGACTGTATACCGTGAGTCAGACCCTTGGTGCAGACAGCGCCCCCGTGCGCAACACCCCAAACATTGTGGAAAAATGTCTTCGTCAGGGCTGTGGAGCTGGCGCTTTTCCACCCGTTCACCGCGTTTTTCGCCGCTGGTAACAGCGTTTTCTTGTAGAGCACGGTGCGTGCGCTCAAAGGGCTACAGAACATATGAAGTGGATGACACATAAGGCTGTGGCGCTTGCCGGAGCACTGGCGGTACAGGCGCCTCCGGTAGCGCTCGTTGCCGTACTTGTGGGGAGTGTGTTGCCGGATATGATCGACACCGCTCTCGCTAGAGGCAATCGGCAGGTCTGGCGGCGGATTCACAGGCAGTCTTCACACTGGTTTGGCTGGTATGTTCTTCTGATTGCGGCGGGTTTTGCGCTGCCATCACAAGAAGACCTTCTCCCGTTGCTCATCTTGATGCAAAAAGGTTTCCCCGGACTTTCAAGCAACGCGCTGATGCAAGTTGAGCAATGTGGTGCGGATCTGGTGGTCTGGACAGGGATCGGCGGGCTTTCCCATATTCTGCTCGACGCGCTGACGCCCATGCGCGTCCCGATCTATCCTTTCGGTGGCAGGCAACGGTTTGGCATCAAACTTGTCAGCACGGGAACATGGAAGGAATCCGTCTTTCTTGTCTGTGCGGTGGGCATCATTGCCCTGCAATTTTATCAGGCGCGCACAGTCTTCAATCAGGCGATCCAACATTTTTGGTAAGGGCAGGGGCCCCGCACCTTGCCAGATGCAAGGTTCAAAGGCGCTCGTCTTCTTCATAGCCGGTATCGTTGGGGAGATCGTGGCGGGAGGCCTGCATCCGAGCAAGCTCATCGCAGCGTTCGTTTTCGGGGTGTCCGTTGTGCCCGCGTACCCATTCAAGCGTCACCTTGTGGCGGTTGAGCTGGTGTTGCAGGCGTTCCCAGAGATCGCGGTTCTTGACGGGCTTTTTGGCTGCGGTCTTCCAGCCGTTTTTTTGCCAGCCTGCCAGCCATTTTTTTTCTACCGCGTTGCGCAGATACTGCGAATCGGTGTACAGCACCACCGCACAGACTTCGTTCAGAAGTTCAAGACCCGCAATCGCCGCCATGATTTCCATACGGTTGTTGGTGGTGTGGGCGTAGCCGCCGGAAAGTTCCCGTTCCTTGTCAGCACACCGCACAATCGAACCCCAACCGCCCCGCCCAGGATTGCCAAGGCAGGAGCCGTCGGTAAAAAGAATCACATCTCGCATCATTTGTCCTTAGAGTATTTTGCTTTTGAAACACTC